>DAOUIB010000524.1:0-5130 GCA_034428275.1 Anaerolineae bacterium | reverse complement strand
CAACCCCCTTTCCCGCTGAGTCGCGGGAGCCCTTCCCTTCGGGGAGGGGCTTTTTGTTTGAATCGAGTCCGCATTCAGTCCCTTGTCGGACGGATTCGCACGGCCAGGCAAGGGGGCCAAAACTTACTGAATTCTGTACGCTCCCCCTCTCCCGCCGGGAGAGGGGGTTGGGGGGTGAGGGCGGCATGAATTAAATCTGGCTGAGGGCGGCCAGGCCCGGGCATGGGTGGCATGATGGAAATCGGGTTTGAGGGACGCGAAGTGTGGCGCCCTCACCCCAAACCCTTTCCCGCTGAGTCCCAAGAGCCCTTCCCTTCGGGGGAGGGGCTTTTTGTTTGAATCGGGTCCGCAATCAGTCCTTTGTCGGACGGATTCGCACGGCCAGGCAAGGGGGCCAAAACATACTGAAATCTGTACGCTCCCCCTTCCCCTCGAGGAGGGGCTTTTGTTTTGGATTATGCTCCGGGCTCCAGAGGTATTGCGCCCGGGTTTCTTGCTCTGAGTTGTTGAACCAGCCGATCAAAGAATTCATCAAGTGTCGGTGGCGTTAGCAACAGCGGGCCGTTCGAAAAATCTACTTCGACAATCGACGCCGCTTCAACCATGCCTGCAGCCCACGCCGGGGCCTGGCGCCCCGAAAGTCGTTCCACGTGCAATCGGAATACGTCGACCCATCGCTTTCCGTCCCTCCGGACGTCTGACTGTGTATCAAAAACCATCACATAACCGGTGACAATTTCGGGTGAGAGAAGTTGTACGTTGGCCATTTCTCCCATGAGATCGTCCGCGCGGTTTGGCACGGTTCCCGGAATGTTACTCAAGATGGATTTCAGGCTGATGCCAAGGCGCACCTTCCCTCCATGCTTCCAGGCGACATCCCACTGCTTGTCACGTCCAATCCCGGGTATGACGACCTCCTTGCCGGCGTTTGTTACCTGGCGCCTCGCCAATTCCTGCACACATAGATCGGCAAGACAACCCAGGCGGAGGGTGGATGTCCTTTTGCCTTCTGTCACTGCAATGCGGTAGAGGTCTTCAATTGCCTTTTCCAGGGTCAGCATCGGCGAAATACTGAAGCGCGGGGTTGATCGCTCAAACGCGCCTCAGCCATGTCGAGGTACGAAGGTTCGATGTCGACGCCGATGCTGTTGCGTCCCCATCTGCTGGCCGCAACCTGGGTCGTCCCTGTGCCTGTGAAGGGATCGAAAACAGTATCTCCTGCAAAACTGAACATGCGGATTATCCGCTCTGCAATCTCAATGGGAAATGGCGCCGGATGATGCCTGGTCGAAGCCCCACCCGGCCCGTTCCATATCTGACGGAACCATGCGGCGTGGTTGTTGGCGGGGATCACACTTAGTACACGTGCGGCAGACGAGGGGCTGCGATATCCACCAGGGCGCCTAAGCATCAAGATGTATTCGATGTCATTTTTGATTATGCCATTTGGCTCGAAGGGCTTCCCGAGGTAGGAGCCCTTCTTGTTCGGGGCCTCGGTCTGTACGTTGGCGATTTTGTGCCAAATGATTGGAGACAGGTTGTCGAAGCCGATGCTCCGGCATTGTTCCTGAATCGCTGCATGCAGTGGAACCACGGTATGTCGGCCGCCATTCTGGCGACGCGACAAACAGACATCGCCTACTACGCACACAAGACGACCGCCAGGCACGAGAGCATGAAAACAGTTTTGCCAAACTGACTTCAGATTGTCCAAAAAAATGTTGTAATCGCTCATCCGCCCGAGCTGTCCATCTGCTTCCGGGTATTCCTTGAGCGTCCAGTATGGCGGTGACGTGACGACGAGATGAATCGATTGCGAACGAATCCTGTGCGTTCGCGCATCTCCGGGGACTAATTCATGACGGGTAGGCATTACCTTGAGCAGAGATTCTGTCTCTGCCATCTTTTGGCAGTCTTTGGCCAGCTTTGGGAGTGCCCGGTTGAGTTCAGGAATGTTTCTCAAGGTCTCCGGAAGCAGGTCGTCAAGTTGCGTAATCGTCTCCGCCTCTTTTCTCACAGATGCGCGGGCTCGCTTACCCGAATCGACCTCTGTGAAATCCGGAGATTCCATCGAAATTCGATTCGCCAGTTGTGTTGGCTGCAATGGATTACGCTCCTGATTCGTATACCTATGGTACAACGTGTGGCATTATCAATCCAGGCAACAAACACGTTTTGACCCTTTCCATTAATCGGTTGGATAGCACCTTGAATTGTCAAGATTGTTTCACGTCCCTGGTGGATAGCCACCCGCTGCGAAGGGAGTCAGGGGAGAGGGCGGGAAGTGGCTGGCAGATCGCCCCGACTCACACTTGAACAATAAGGGGTAAAGTCTTTCGATTGGCAAAGATGAGGTAATCTCAGCCTTGTCCATCAATGCCCTGCTGCAGCGACTGGTGCGGGAACTGGCGGACGACAACACCCTGGCCATCGGCCTGACCGGCAGCCACGCCCGCGGCGACGCCAATGCCCACAGCGACGTCGACCTCTGGCATTTTGTGAAGGAGATGCCGGAGGAGCCGCGCGCCGCCTACACATTGCGCATGGAAGGGGGCTGGCTGGTCAGCGTTTCGGTCCGCCAACTGGACGGGGAGGCGGCCCTGATGCGCGCGCCGCAGACGGCCATCGACGTCGTGCCCGGCTTCCGCCAGATGCGCTCCCTCCACGACCCGCAGGGCGAGCTGGCGCAGGTGATCGAGGAGGCCCGCAACTTCCCCTGGGGCTCGCTGCGCGCCGCCGCCGCCGACCAGGCCAGCTACAAACTCTGCGGCTACGCAGAGGAAGTCGGCAAGCTGCTGGCCGCGCTGGAACAGGACGACGACGAGATGGGGCTGTTCTGGTTGCACGCCATGATTTTCGGCCTGCTGAACGCCACGACCCTGGGCCTGGGCTTGCCGGTGGAGAGCGAAAACACGCAGGTGCAGCAGTTGCAGGCGGCCGTTGGCGCGGACAGCGCGTGGAGCCGGGCGCTGCGCGAGGCGCTGGGGATTCCGCCGGCCCCGGCCGCGTCTCGCGTGCGCTCCGGTCTGCGTCTTTACCGCGAGACGGCGGCGCTGCTGGGTGGGCAGATGCGCCCCGACGATCAGGCGGTCGTGGACGCCACCCTGCAGCGCATTGAGGCAGCGCTCAGCTGATCTCGCGTTCCTCGCGTTTCGCGCCGAGGAAGGCCCGCTCGCTCTCGACGATCTCCGGCTCCAGGCGCGTGAAGAGGGCTTTGGGTTCGCGCAGCTGCTGGCCGGGCGGCAGTTCGCTCCGTGACCAGTTGCCGACCGCCCCCTCCGGGTCGTAGCACAGCGCCTCGTGCGAGTGCGTCGCTTCCTGAACGTCGCGAATCTCCAGCGCGCCGAAGAGCCGGCCATCGTAACCCAGCATCTCGTGCAGTTGCTGCGCGCTGAAGGGCAGGTAAGGCGCCAGCAGGATCTTCAGGTTGTCGATGACCTTCAGGGTGGCGTAGACGCTGCCGGCGGCGTCCCCGCGGTCCTCGCGGATGCGAATCCAGGGCTCGCGCTCGCTGAGATGGGCGTTGGCGGCGCGCACGATCTCCATGGCGGCCTGCAACGCGTCGCGCAGGCGCACCTGCTCCAGCAGCGCGCCGACCTCGTCGAAACCTGCCTCGGCGCGCGCGATGATGGCGCGGTCGCTGTCCGTGAGTTCGCCGGGCTGCGGCACCTGGGCGTCGAAGTTGCGCCAGGCGAAGTTGAGGGCGCGGTTGACGAGGTTGCCCCAGGCGGCCACCAGCTCGTTGTTGACGCGCGCCAGGAAGCCTTCCCAGGCGAAGTCCGAGTCATGCGTTTCCGGGAAGGTCATGGCGACGTAGTAACGGATGGCATCGGCCTGGTAGCGTTCGAGGATGTCGGGCAGCCAGATGGCCCAGTTGCGGCTGGTGGAAAACTGCCGTCCCTCGATGTTCATGAATTCGTTGGCGGGGACGTCATGGGGCAGGTTGAGCGGCGATTCCCCGTCGTGATAGAGGCCGCTGATGCCCATCAGTTCCGCCGGCCAGATGATGGTGTGAAAGGGGATGTTGTCCTTGCCGAGGAAGTTGTAGATTTTGGCGTCCGGGTCGTACCACCAGTGCTTCCAGGCGTCGGGCCGGCCGACGTTCTGCGCCCATTCGACGCTGGCGCTGAAATAGCCGATGATGTTCTCGAACCAGACGTAGAAACGCTTGCCGTCCCAGCCCTCGAGCGGGACGGGGACGCCCCAGTCCAGGTCGCGCGTGATGGGGCGGCCGCGCAGGCCCTCCTCCACGCCGCGGCGAATCATGTTGCGCGTGAACTGCATGACGTTGGCGCGCCAGTGGCTTTCGTGCCCCTCGAGGTAGGCCAGCAGTGGCTCGGCAAAGCGGCTGAGGTCGATGAAATAGTGTTCTGATTCGCGAATGACGAGGCGGTCGTCCGGCGCGTTCTTGCTGCGCGGATTGATCAGGCGGGTGGCGTCGATGAGGTTGCCGCATTCGTCGCACTGGTCGCCGCGGGCGCTGTCGTAGCCGCAGAAGTAGCATTCGCCCTCGACGTAGCGGTCGGGCAGAAAGCGTTTTTCCCGTTCGCTGTAGAGCAGCTGCTGGGTCTCGCTGTAGAGGCACTGGTTCTCCCGCAGCAGCAGGAAGACGTCCTGGGCGATGCGATGGTGGCTTTCGGTGTCGGTGTGGGTGAAGAGGTCGTAGCTGATGCCCATCTTCTGCTGGGTGAGCAGGAAGCGGCGATGGTAGTGCTCGAAGACCTCGACGGGCGAAATGCCGCGCGCGTCGGCTTCGAGGGTGATGGGCGTGCCGTGGGTGTCGGAGCCGGAGACCATGAGCACGTGGTTGCCGCGCAGGCGGTGGTAGCGGGCGAAGATGTCGGCCGGCAGGAAGTTGCCGGCGGCGTGGCCTACGTGCAGGTCGCCGTTGGAATAGGGCCAGGCGACGGACACGTGGATGTACTCCGGTTTATGGCTCATGGACGCTCCTTTCAGACCGGCGCCATCATAGCACAGACGGCCGCCCGCCCTTGCACTGGTTGAGGGGCAGGCGACAGCGCGGCTTGCGGAAAACAACAGGTCCTCCCGCGCCGCGCCGACGCGTGACCGACGCTCTCCCGGACCCGTTACCATTGCAGCAGGCAGGCAGCCATGACCCACGTCGATCCG
>DAOUIB010000523.1:0-3009 GCA_034428275.1 Anaerolineae bacterium | reverse complement strand
AGCCGCGCGACGAGGGCGAAATCCGCCAACACGTCGCCGACTACTACGGCATGATCACCCACATGGACGCCGAAATCGGGCGCATCCTGGAGACGCTGGAGCGCCAGGGCCTGGCCGACAACACCATCGTCATCTACTGCGCCGACCACGGCCTGTCGCTCGGCCAGCACGGCCTGATGGGCAAGCAGAACGTCTACGAACACAGCCTGCGCGTCCCGCTCATTCTGCGCGGACCGGGCATCGTCGCCGGCCAGCGCTCGGACGCGCTTTGCTACCTGCACGATCTCTACCCTACCCTGCTGGAACGCGCCGGCTGCGCCCTGCCGGAGACCAACGAGGGCTTCAGTCTGAACGCCCTGCTCGCGGGTCAGGGGACGCGGCACCGCCGCTCGCTCTTCGCCGCCTGGCAGCCCGACCAGGGGCACCCGGGCGCGCGACCCCACATGCGCAGCCTGCGCGGCGAACGCTTCAAGCTGATCGAGTCGCGGGTCAGCGGCGCGGCGCACACGCAGCTCTTCGACCTGCAGGCCGACCCGCTGGAGATTAACGACCTGTCGGAGATACGCGGCTACCAGCACGTCATGGAGCGCATGCGCGCCCGCCTGCGCATCTGGCAGCGTGCCGCAGGGGATCCGCTGGTCAGCGAAGACTGAAACTGCGGTTTGCAGGCAGGCTGTCCGCCTGTCAGGCCTCTTCACCTTCCAGCAAACGGATTTGCACATAGTACGCGCCGCGGGCGTGGCCCCCGTCATCCAGCAGGCGCGCGCGCAGATGGGCAGGGCCCGTTTGCAGGTCAGCCGTGAAACGGACGCCCTGACTGCCTGGCTCGACCTCGCCCGCCAGGTCCAACGGCGGACCATCGTCGGCGTAGTCGATGCCTAAGGTGGCCCGCGTCAGCGGCAGGGCGACCCCGCCCGTGTACCAGAAGAAGAAGCGCTCTTCGACCCACTCACGCTCCCAGGCCACGTCATCGCCCTCAATGCCGGCGTCGATGGCGTGCTGCGTTTCCGGCGGCCAGCGCCGCAATTCGAGCTCGTAGCGCCCGTCCTGCAGGATCTCCACTTCAAAATGGCCTTCGGCGTCGTGGCCCTGGCGCACGTGCCCCTGCGAGACGATGCAGTCGCAGTCCTCGTTGCGCCAGTCGTGCCCCGTCAGCAGGGTCTCTTGCGCAGCCGGCCCGCCGATAGCCATCGGGATGTCGCGATCGAACTGCTCGCTGACCAGCTCCCACCACGCCTCGTAGTCCGCGCGCATCTGCGCCACGCGCCCCGGATGCTGCGCGGCGACGTCCTCGCGCTGACCGGGATCGCTGGCCAGGTCGTAGAGTTCGCGGCCGTCGATCAGGCGCCAGGAGCCGCGCATCACCGCGCTCATGCGCCATTTGCGCGGACGCACCAGGCGCTGCGTGTCGGTGACGATGCTGCGCTCCGGCCAGTCGGCCCCGTCGCCCTCCAGCAGCGGTCGCAGACTGCGGCCGTGCACGGGCGGGCCGGCCTCGTCGACCACGCCGCAAAGGTCCAGCAGGGTCGGCTTGACGTCGACGTGCGAACTGAGCCGGTCGATATCGCGACCTCCGCCCAGACCGCCGGCCGGCCAACGCAGGAAGAAGGGCACGCGGTGGCCGCCTTCGTATTGCCAGACCTTCATGCCGCGCATGCCGGCGTTGTAGCCGTCGACGACGTGGCCGTCCGCATCCACGCTCACGCCGCCGGCGCTGCCGTTGTCGGTCGAGAAGATCAGCAGGGTGTCCTCCTCCAGCCCCAGTTCCGCCAGGCGCGCGCGCAGGCCGCCGAAATTCTCGTCGATGTTGGCGATCATGCCGTAGAAGCGGGCGCGCTCTTCAGAGACCTGCCCGCGGTAGGGGTCGCTGTAGCGCGTCTCCACGTTCCAGGGGCTGTGCGGGGCGTTGGGCGTGATCATGCAGAAGAAGGGCCGCTCGCGATTGCGCTCGATGAAGGCCAGGCCCTCGCGGAACCAGACGTCGGTGCAGTAGCCCTCAAACTGTCGCATTTCGCCATTGTCGCGGTAAACGTCGTCGAAGTAATCGTTGCCCCAGTGGTCGTTGGTCTGGCTGATGCCGCCGGCGCCATGCACGATGGCCTCGTCGAAGCCGCGCTCCAGCGGCGTGTAAGGCGAGACGTCGCCCAGGTGCCACTTGCCGAAGATGCCCGTGCGCCAGCCCGCCGCCCGCAGACAGTCCGCCAGCGTGCGCTCGTCCTGACGCAGCAGGGAGCGACCGCCGATGGTGTGCCAGACGCCGGTGCTGTTGGCGTAACGCCCGGTCAGCAACCCGGCCCGCGTCGGCGCGCAGGTCGGCCCCACGTGATAGTCGCGCAGACGCAGGCTCTCGTCGTGGAAGGCGTCGAGATGCGGCGTGCGCAGGACCGGGTTGCCGGTGCAACCCAGGTCGCCGTAACCCTGGTCGTCGGTCATCACCAGCACGATGTTGGGACGTCGGATGTCGTTCACGAAGCCTCCCACTCTGTCATTCAAGTTCCAGAATGGCCCACGTGGCCAGCCGCGAAACTCGCAGGCGCGTTTCGTCATCGTCGTTGACGCAGTCCAGCTCCTGCGCCGCTTCGCCGGGCGCGTGCAGGCGCGCGCCGCTGAATTCGCGCCCGTAGAGCCAGTGTTTCAGGCCCAGGGTGAAATCTCGCTGCTCGTGGCAGGCGTCCCCGTCGGCGTCGTAGTTCGTGTTCAGCAAATGCACGATGGCCGGCGCCTGCGGGTCCCGCGGTTGATGGCGCGGCACGACCACGATGCCCGCCGCCCCTTCCAGTGTCAGCGGCCGTTCCAGCGTCGCCAGCAAGGATTCCGTCGACCTGAAGGTGTGCAACCGGTCGCCGGCCCGCTGCAGGAGAGCTTCCTGCTCCTCCGTCAGTGGCGAGGGCTCGAAACGCAGCACCGCCTGAAAGGCGTCCAGGTCCGCCGTCGCCAACTGGTCCGGCAACACCCCGTCGCCGGCCACGAGCAGGCGCGCGGGGATATTGGCGTGCGTCAGGGCCAGGA
>DAOUIB010000522.1:0-1752 GCA_034428275.1 Anaerolineae bacterium | reverse complement strand
CCTGCGGCCTGGTCAACGACCACGTGGCCGGCTGTTTTCGCTACCGCTGCTGAGCCGCTTCAGTCCTGCCAGACAAGTTCGTCCTGCAGCTCCAGCATCAGGCGCGGGAAGGCGATGGCGTCGGGCGAAAGCTTCAGCAGCGGAGGTTGCCAGTCCGCGCCGTACTCGGCCGCGGAGCGGGCCCAGCCGAGAAAGTTGCGCCAGCCGACGTGCAGGCCGGAGGTGTCGTCGTCGTCGGCGTAGCCGCTATTGAGCAGGGCGAGGCGCGTGCCGCCGGCTTCGGGCTGCAGGGTCCAGCGGGCGCTGTTCTCCGGGCCGCCCTCGTCGCTCATGCCGTAGACCAGGCGCCGCTCCGGCTCCAGTTCGCGGATGCGCATGGGCTGCATGCCCGGCCAGCCGAGGTCGTAGTCGCCGCCGACCTGCAGGTCGATGGTGGCCGCCGTCGCCATCCAGCGTTCCAGTTCACGCTCGTTGCAGAGCACGGCCCAGACGCGGCTGGCGGGCGCGTCGACCAGGCAGTCGACCTCGATGTTGCCGCGCAGGTCGGCGGACCAGGGGATGCGGATGTCCGCAGGTCGGCCATCCAGCCAGCGCCGCAGGTTCTCCAGCGCGATGAACCATTCGTCGGCGTAGGTGTAGGGGGCGATGTCGTCGTCCTGCCGGTTGCTGCCGGCGCTGTGTTCCAGGGCGACGATGCAACGCTCGCCGCGCGGGTGCAAGCCGACGCGCACGACGGTGTCGTGGCGGCCGCGGCGCCAGGCGAAGGCCAGCGAGCGCCCCGGCTGGCAGTCGAGCAGGTCATGGCGGCCGCCCTCGCGCTCCGGAGTACCGGCGGTGAACTGCCCCCAGAAATCGTAGCGACCGCCGTCCAGGTCGACGTCGGCGTGTTCCGCGTACCAGCCCTGCAGCGCCTCACTGTCGCTCAGCGCGGCCCAGGCGCGCTCCGCCGCCGCGTTGACGGTCACCTGCATGCGTACGATGGGCTCGAGTGCCATGTTGTCCTCCTGCCTTGTGCCCTTTTCGGTCAGCGGTCGATGGAAGTCGGGAGTCAGGCCTTTGCAGTTGCCTGACCGGCCTGAATCGTCCTGCGAATCTGGTCGAGGTGGTCTTCGCCGTGCTGCGCGTAGGACGCCAGGATCTCGTCCAGCGTGCGGCTACGGACCTGGCCGCCGGCCGCGGCGGACTTCTCATCCGGCATCAGACGCGTACTGCGCGCAAACTGCGCTTCGTCCATTGAGCGCCACAGGGCGACCCAGCGGGCGTGCAGGGCATCCAGCAGGTCGAGTGAGTCCGACAGGGGCGGCCCGCAAGAGTCGGGCAGGGCGGCGAAGCGGTCCTGTTCGTAGTTGCCGATCAGGGGGTTGTCGGCGGTCAGCCCGGTCCTGACCTGCAGAAAGGCGTACATGTGCGAATCGGCGAGGTGATGGACGTTCTGCGCGACGTTCCACTCGCCCGGGATGGAATGGGCCGACAGTTGCGCCTCGTCCAGGCCGGCGACCAGCTCGCGCAGTCTGCCTGGCAAGTGAGCGATGCGCTCAATGCATTGCTCGCGCTCGTGCTGTTGCATGGCCTGTTTCCCCGTAGCGGTCAGCGGCGCATGGTAGCCAGCGTCGGGTACGGCGTCAATCCGGGAGGGGGAAGTGTCCAGTGTGAGGATATGGGGTTGCGTACAACCTTGTCAGCGCGCCCTGTGTCGTCGTTCCCTGACTGCGCGACCCTGGCAGGGGCGACATGATATGTCGCCCGTACAGC
>DAOUIB010000521.1:0-12098 GCA_034428275.1 Anaerolineae bacterium | reverse complement strand
AGCCTGGCGAGTACACTTCCCGGTTCGACAATATCAGCGACCCGGACGGAGATCTCATCGATACGCGCGCCTGACTCAATGAAATGCCTCGCTCTCAGGCGCGGGCTGCGGGCCCGGCCGCTTCATGCGTTTCACCTTTTCGCAGGAACAGGATGCTGAGTACGATCAAGGCGCCTCCCGGAATCTGCAGGGGTTGAATGACCTCGCCCAGCAAGAGGAAGGCGATAAGCGCGGTGAGAACCGGTTCGCTGGTGCTCAGAATCGCCGCGCGCGACGCGCCCAGGCGTTGAATGCCGGCCATGAACATGAATGCGGGCATGACCGTGCTGCACAACGCCAGCGCCGCCAGCAGGGCCCAGGTGTGCGGGTCGGCAGGAATCGTGACGGTGGCCAGCAGACTAAAGGGAAGGACCACGAGCAGGGCGCCGGTCATGGCCCAGGCCGTGGCGCGTTGCAGGGAGCGGTGGCCGCGCATGACGTGTCGGTTGACGAGGAAATACAGGGCTATGAAAAAGGCAGTGACGAAGCCAACCAGCGCCCCTTCGACGCCAATGCTTGCAAAGCCCCCCTCGATGCCCTGGAGTGTCAACAAAATGCCGCAGCTGGTCATCAGCAGCGCCAACCAGTTCCTTCGCGACAGACGCTCACCGAGCAGGAAACTGATCACGGTCACCTGGGCCGGATAGCTGTAGATCAACAGGCCGAAGGTAGGCACCGGCATCATCCTGACTCCAATGAAGGAAATCAGGGCCGTGCAGGCCAGGACGATCCCCACCAGCAGCAGGCCGCGCCAGGGCAAGGGTCTGTCCGGCGGCTTCGGAGCCAGCAAGGCAAGGGAGGCCCAGGCTGCCGGCGCGGCGATCAGGAAACTCCAGAACGTCAGGTCCAGTGGCGTGAGCCCGG
Source organism: Anaerolineae bacterium (assembly GCA_034428275.1). Classification (GTDB taxonomy): domain Bacteria; phylum Chloroflexota; class Anaerolineae; order Aggregatilineales; family Phototrophicaceae; genus JAGWBD01. The sequence continues at coordinate 11,195 of DAOUIB010000521.1, read as the reverse complement.
TCGGCTCCAGCCAGCGCACCCAGACCGGCAACAGGGCGTAGCCCAGGGTTCCCACCAGCACGTAAAAGAAGCCGTTGCGCGACAACCTGCGTGACAGCGCGCGCAAACGTCTGCGACGTTTACGCGCAGCCGGCCTGGCGACCGGAATGCGTTGCGAGTTCACGGGCAATTTGCGCGCTCAGGCACTGGCCACTGCCCCCTTGCCTGCGGTCCGCGGTGCGGCGCGCAACAAAAAAATACTCAGAATGATCAATGCGCCGCCCGGTATCTGCAGCGGCTGCAGGGCCTCACCCAGAATCAGCAGGGCGATCACTGCCGTGAGCACCGGTTCGCTGGTGCTCAGGATGGCAGCCCGCGACGACCCGAGACGTTGAATGCCCGTCATGTACATGAAAATCGGCATCACCGTGCTCCAGACGGCCAGGCAGGTCAACCACAGCCAGGTCGCCAGGTCCGTCGGGATTGTAACCCGCGCGAAGAGGCTGAAGGGCAGAATGACAATCAACGCGGCGGTCGTCGCCCAGGCCGCCGCGTGCTGAATGGCCGCGTTGCCGCGCATGACGCGGCTGTTGACGAGGAAATAGAGCGCGATGAACAGGGCGTTCAAAAAGGCGACGATTGCCCCTGGCAGGCCGATGCCGGCGAAACCGCCCTCAACGCCATAGAGGGTCAGGAGAATGCCGGAACTCGTCGCCAGCAGGGCCAGCCAGCTGCGCCGCGACAGGCGTTCACCCAGAAGATAATTGATGAAGGCGACCTGCGCCGGATAACTGTAGATCAAAAGGGCGTAGGTTGGCACGGGCATGAGTTGCAGACCGATGAAGGCGCTCAGGGCCGTGGCCGCCAGAATCAACCCCAACACCAGAAAACCGCGCCAGGGCAACGCTTTCGCCGGCGCCGGCGTCCCCAGCAGGGCCAGCGTCGCCCAAACGGCCGGCACCGCCAGCAGATAGCGCCAGAAGGTCAGGTCCAGCGCGGTCAGTCCGCTGGGTTCCAGCCAGCGCACCCACACCGGCAGACAGGCGTAGCCGAGGGACCCGGTAAGGATGTAGAGGACGCCGCTTCGACGCAACAAACGCGCGCTCGCGCGCAGTCGCTTGCGCCGGACTGGAAGTGTCAGCATGCGCGCCCTGCGCTCAGCCGCCAACCAGTGTCGTCGACACCACCCGTGTCAGATCAATCATCAGGTAGGGGAAAATGCCAGGCAGGAGAGTGCCGGCAAAGGTCAGGTAGACCGCGCCATTGACCAGCACGGTTCCGCCCGCAGCCGGGTCGCCTTCTCCCTCGCGCAGGAACATGCGCACGATGATGCCGATGTAGTAGTAGGCGCTAACGACGCTGGTCAGGACGCCGAGGATGGCGAGCGGGACCAGACCGGCCTCGATGGTCACCTGAAAGATGAGCCATTTCCCAATGAAACCCGCGGTGAGCGGGATGCCGGTCAAACTGAGCATGAAGAAAGCCATGATGCCGGCCAGCAGCGGCCGGCTGCGCCCGAGGCCGACGAATTGTTCAAGGTCCGAGCCACTGCCATCGCCCTTTTCGATGGCGATGGCCACCGCAAAGGCCCCCAGGTTGGTGAACATGTAGGCCAGCATGTACACCAGCGCGGCGCGCGTGGCCTGTTCGCCGAAGCCGGCGTGGCCGGCGGCCGCCAGGGCCATCATGATGTAGCCCGCGTGGGCGATCGAGGAATAGGCCAGCAAACGCTTGACGTTCTGCTGCGCGATGGCCACCACGTTGCCCAGAATGAGCGTTGCCGCGGCGATCAGCGAGACGACCTGCTGCCAGGCGCTGGCTTCAACGGCCCCAGTGCTCAGCACCGGCAGGGCGAACACCAGAATGCGCAGCAGGGCGGCGAAACCGCCCACCTTGGCGCCCACGCTCATGAAAGCGGTGACCGGCGTCGGCGCGCCTTCATAGACGTCCGGCGTCCACATGTGGAAGGGCACGACTGCCACCTTGAACCCCAGGCCCACCAGCACCAGTCCCGTGCCGACCAGCAGCAGCAGCTCCGGCGCTCCGCCGGCGGCGAAGCCGCGCGCCACGACTTCAAAAATGTGAGGCAGGCTGGTGCTGCCCGTGGCGCCGTAGATCAGGGCCGCGCCGAATACGAAGAAAGCGCTGGCAAAGGCCCCCAGCACCAGGTACTTCATGCCGCTCTCGCTGGACTTGACGTCCGGATAGCGAAAGGCCGCCAGGATGTACAGGGGGATGCTCAGCAGTTCCAGCGAAACGAAAACCACCACCAGATCGTTGGCGTGGCCCATCAACATTACGCCGGCAGTCGTGAACAGGATGAGGGCGTAGAATTCGCCGCGTTGCATGCCGCTACGCTGCAAATAGTCCACGCTGAGCAGAATACTGATGAAGGCCGTGGTCAAAGCGATCAGATTGAGGAAGGCGCTGAAGGGGTCCACGACGAACATGCCGAAAAAGGCGCTTTCCACCACCGGGAAAGCCGCCAGATTGAGCAGGAAAGAGACCAGCAGGATGGCGAGCGCCAGCCAGGCCGTTTGCTGCTTCCTGTCGCGTGGAATGAACAGGTCCGCGACCAGCAGCAGGGTCGCGCCCAGCCCCAGCCCGACGACCGGCCAGGTCCAGGCGAGGTTGAGGTCCGCCAGAACCGGTATGTCGCTCATCGTGTGCCCTGTGCGCCGGCGCTCAGGACCGGGCTGTCACGCAGCGCTGCGGCGGCGACCATATCCTCGCCACGCGGAATGAATTCGCCCACGTCGGCGACCAGATCGTCCACCGTGGCCGTCATCGTGTCGAAGAAGGGACCGGGTTGCAGGCCGATCAGCAAAATGACCAGCAGAATGGGGACCAGCACCGCAATTTCCTGCCAGTGCAGGCGGGGAAGGTTGCGGTTCTCTTCCTTGTCGACGTCGCCCATGAACACTTTCTGGAACATGTAGAGCATGTAGACAGCCGCGAGAATGATGCCAAGCGCCGCGAACATTGTGAAGAAGAAGCCCAGCACTTCACTGCCCATGGAGCCCAGCAGGATGGTGAACTCACCCACGAAACCGTTCAGCCCAGGCAGACCCATGCTGCTCAGCACGACGATCAGCCCGGCGGCGCCGAAGAAGGGCATCACCTTCCAGATACCGCCGAAGGCATCCAGCGCCTTGGTGTGGCGGCGTTCGTAAAGCATGCCGACCAGCAGGAAGAGGCCGCCCGTGCTGATGCCGTGGTTGACCATCTGCAGCAGACCGCCCTCAATACCCTGGGCGTTCAGGGCGAAAATGCCCAGCACGACGAAGCCCAGGTGGCTGACCGAGGAGTAGGCCACCAGTTTCTTGACGTCACTCTGCGCGTAGCTGACCCAGGCGCCATACAGTATGCCGATGACTGCCAGCACGGCGATGGCCGGCGCCCAGGCGACGCTGGCCTCGGGGAACAGCGGCAGGTTGAAGCGCACGAGACCGTAGGTGCCCATCTTTAGCAGCACGCCGGCCAGGATAACCGAGCCGGCCGTGGGCGCCTGCACGTGGGCGTCCGGCAACCAGCTGTGCAGCGGCCAGATCGGCACCTTGATGGCGAAGGCGATGAAAAAGCCCAGGAAGAGGAAGGACTGCACGCTGCCGGCGCCCAGCAACCCGGTGAAGGGCAACTCCAGCGCGCCGCTTTCCACCATGGCGATCAGTTCCGGCAGGGCGAAGCTGCCGCCCCGGCTGCCCAGGAAGAGAATGGCCAGCAACATCAGGATCGAACCGGCCATGGTATACAGGAAGAACTTGACGGCCGCGTAAATGCGCTCCTCCGCGCCCCAGATGCCGATCAGGAAGTACATCGGCACCAGCGTCACTTCCCAGAAGATGTAGAACAGGAAGAGGTCCTGGGCGACGAATACGCCGATCATCGCCCATTCCAACAAGAGCATGAACAGGTAATACAGGCGGATGCGGCCCCGTTCCTCGAAGATCTGGCTGCGGAATGAGCTGAGAATGGCGAGGGGCATGATGAAGCCCGTCAGGACCACCAGCAACAGGCTCAACCCGTCTACGCCCACGTAGTAGCTGATGCCGTACTGCGGCAGCCAGTCCACGCGCTGCACCATTTGCAGACCGCTCGCGTTGCTGTCAAAGGCCAGCCACAGGAGCAGCGTCCCGAAAAAGGTCGCCAGGCTAAAGCCAAATGCCGTCCACTTGATGTGTCCGGCCTGTTCCTCCCGCAGGAAGAGCAGCACGACTGCGCCCAGCAGCGGCAGGAACAGCACGCTTGTCAGTAGGGAAAGTCCGGCAGATTCCATGAATCAAGGGTCTCCAGGTCAGGTCTGCAGCAGCGGCAGCAACAAGAGCACGATCACAAAAACGACTCCCAGCAACAGGCTTATGGCATACATGCGCACGTAGCCGCTCTGGACCCGACGCATACGCCCGCTCAACCACAGGGTCAGGCGGCCGACGCCATTGACCGCGCCATCGACGAGTCCGAGGTCCACGGGCCGGCCGAGAAACTCTCCCAGGCTGTTGAAGCCGCGCAGCAACACGCTGTCGTGAACGTAGTCGTGCCAGAATTTCCAGTCCAGTTCGTCAGCCAGGAAAGCGCCGATGCGGTTGAAGGGATTCTCGATAAAGCGGAAGTTGATTTCATCCAGATAGAGCCGGGCATTGGCCAGGCGCCAGATGGCCCCGGTCGAGGGCCTTGCCGCCAGGGGATCGCCGCCGGCGCTGTTGAGGGCCTTGCCATCGCCATAAATCATGCGCGCCAGGCGAATGCCGCCGAGGCCCAGCGCCAGCGCGATTACCGCAATCACCGGGTTGAAGACGCCCCCTTCGGGCAACCAGGGATGCACGTTGGCCAGCGACCACTCCAGAAAATGTGTCAGGGAGGAATTGCCCAGCACGTCGCCCAGACCGAGGAAGGCCTTCGGCGTGTTCACGAATCCGACAAATATGCTGAAGAGCGCCAGCACCAGCAGCGGCAGCGTCATCGATGCCACGCTTTCCGGCGCATGATCGGCGGCCGGGCTGCGCGTGCGGCCGTAGAAGACCAGTTCCATCTGCCGCCACATGTAAAAGGCGGTGAAGGCCGCGGCCAGCAACAGCAGGGCCAGCGCGATGTAGCCGCCGAACTGCTGGTAGAGGTCCTTGCCGTGCAACCCCGCCAGCCAGGAATCCGCCAGAATCTCGTCCTTGGACCAGAAGCCTGCGAAGGGGATGATGCCGGCCAGCGCCAGCGTCCCGATCAGATAGGTGAACCAGGTGATCGGCATGCGACGCCGCAGACCGCCCATGTGGCGCATGTCCTGCGGGTCAAAGGGTTCGTCCTCATGGGCGTGGCCATGGTCATGGTGGACGTGATGATGGCCGTGCTCCATACCATGGATCACCGAACCGCTGCCCAGGAAGAGCAGCGCCTTGAAAAAGGCATGGGTGACCATGTGGAACATAGCCGCGCTATAGGCCCCGACGCCGACCGCCGCCACCATGAAGCCCAGCTGGCTGATCGTACTGTAGGCCAGCACGCGCTTGATGTCCCACTGGCCCATGGCGATGTAACCGGCCAGCAGCGCCGTCAGGGCGCCGACCACGGTGACGACGAAAGACGTCAGGGGCGCGTTCGCGAAGAACACGTTGGACCGCACCATCATGTATACGCCCGCGGTCACCATGGTGGCCGCGTGGATGAGCGCGCTCACCGGCGTCGGGCCGGCCATGGCGTCCGGCAACCACACGAAGAGCGGGATCTGCGCGGACTTGCCCGCCGCGCCCAGCAGCAGGAAGAGCGTGATCAACACCAGGACGGTCTCAATCGGCAGCGAAAAGTTGCCGAATTGCACCTCCGTGCCGGCCGCCATCAGGCGTTCGGCCTGACCGAATACGCCAAGGTCTTCAGTTGCCAGATGCTCGTTGTCGAGGTGCGCCGGCGGGAAGGCCGCCCCGCCGCCCTTTTCTTCGGCGGCTGGCAGCGAGGTCAGGATCAGGCTGCCGTGGGTATCCCCGGCCTCTTCCCCACCCCCTTCGTGATCGGCGCCTTCGGCAGCGGCCGCGGCGTGCTCCGTTTCGTATTCGTGTACCGCCTTCTCAAGAATGTGAACGTTGGGAATTTCGCCCGGACGGTAGTAGTCCAGCGTGCCGAAGGTCCAGAACATCAGGAAGATGCCCATCAGCATGCCGAAGTCGCCGATCCGGTTGGCGATCATGGCCTTTTTGGCCGCGTTCGAGTTGCGCCAGCCTTCTCCCCGCGGCTTGTCAAACCAGAAGCCGATCAGCAGGAAGGAACAAACGCCCACGCCTTCCCAGCCGACAAACATCATCAGGAAGTTGTTGCCCGTCACCAGCACAAACATGAAGGCGAGAAACATGTTGATATAGGCGAAGAAACGCGCGTAACGCGGGTCGCCGTGCATGTAACCGACTGCGTAGACGTGAATCAGGGTGCCGACGAAGGAAACGAAGAGCATCATGGTCACGCTCAGCGTGTCGACGCGCATCTGCCAGGGAATCGCGACGCTGTCGCCGATGCGGATCCAGCCATCCAGCAGCGGCGGGTCCACCACCGAGGCCTGGCCGTGGGCCGCGTTCAGCCCGGCGTAGAGCGCCAGCGCGATGACGAAGGACAACGCCGACGCGAGAATCGCCACGCGGCTGGCCCAGGCCTCACCGAGGCGCGCGCCCCAAAAATAGTTGAGGATGGCGCCCAGCGCGGGGACGAGGATGATCAGAGGTACCAGTTGGGCATAGCCTGCCATGGATTCGTTCCGGTCCTTATCCCTGCAACTGATTCAGTTCATCGATGTTGATGTTGCGGCGCGTGCGGAAAATGGCCACGATCAGGGCCAGCCCCACCGCCACCTCCGCGGCGGCCACCGTGATGACGAAAAAGACAAAGAGATGGCCGTCGCTGTTGCCCCATTGCCGCGCGAAAGCCACCAGCGCCAGGTTGGCCGCGTTGAGCATCAATTCGACCGACATGAACACCAGAATGGCGTTGCGGCGCAACATCACGCCCATCGCGCCCAATACGAAGAGCACCATGCTCAGCATGACGTAGGCTTCGGTTTGCAGCATGTCAGCGCTCCTGTGACCCTGCCGGCGGCAGGGCTGCGGCGTCGGGATCCTGACTGCCGCCGCCCTGACCCAGCTGGGAGGCAATGGCGCCGGTCAGGGGCCGACTTACGCGGCGGCGCCCCAATCGGGCGCGTTCCAGCTCCGGCGCCACCTTTGGCCGGTGCGTCAAAACGATGGCGCCCACCATCGCCACCAGCAACAACAGGGCGACGATTTGCATCGGCAACATGTATTGATTGAACAATTTCAGACCGATATCCGCGGGACTGCCAAAGCTCGCCGCCGAAGGCGTCAGCAACAGGTCGACGGTGGCCTCCAGCGTCCCCTCGAAGCGGCGCATCGGCGCCAACACCATAAGGGCGCTCCCGCCTTCAAGGGCGTCCAGGGTCGTGCCCGCGCCTGTGCGAGCCAGCACTTCATTGAGTTCGTTGACCAGCGCGCCGTTACTGAAGTCCGCGTCCTCTGCGACCGTCAACGAATCCGACAGGGTGCCGGGCGCGATGTCTCCCAACAACACCACCGTATCTTCATCGCTCAGTTCGGAGGCGAAGTCCACAAGCCAGACCGCGTCGCCCCAGCCATTGAATACGCGCAAACTGCCCGCATCGGCCTGGTCCGTCACCAGACTGAGTGCCGGAACGCCGGTGCCGTAAACCAGCGCCGTGTAGCGTTGCCCGGCTTCCAGCGCCAGGCTACGGGTTTGCAATGTCCTGCCATCCGCCGCCAGCACTTCCAGCTCATAGTCACCGGGCGGCAGGGCCTCGTAGTCCTGTACGCTTCCCCGGGTCAGGTTGTCAGCGACGTCGGAGCCATTGAGCCGCAGCGCAACGGGACCAGCATCGGCCGCCAGGTTGGCCACCCGCAGTTGCGGGTGAGCCGGCGGCGCCTGCAGGTCGCTGATGCCCCCCTGGGAGAGCGCGAAAGCCACAGCCACCAGGAATATCAGGGCCAGCACGACGGCGCCCGGCGCCAGCCAGCCATAGGGCGATCGGCCTCCCGGCCGTTCCGCGCCAAGCAACATGATGACGAAAAGGAACAACACCATGATTGCGCCGGCGTAAACGGCCAGTTGCACCATGGCCAGAAATGCCGCGTTGAGCAACAGGAAGAGGAAGGCGATGCAGCCCATGTTGATGATCAGAAACAGGGCGGCGTGCACCGCGTTTTGGCTGAGCAGCAACATCACCGCAGCCACGACGGCGATGGCGCCCACCAGGATGAACAGCCAGACTTCCGTTGCCATGAATCTCCTGTCGCTTCCCTGCCTGCGGCCGGTCCTAGTCGGGGTCTTCCATGTCGGGTATCGAGCGATCGAAAGCGCCCGGTTCCACCTGCTGCGGCGTCTCCGGCTGGCCTTCCGCCGTCGCTTCGATCAGCATTTCCTTCGTGTAAATGGCATCGCGCCGGTCCGTAAAACTCAGGCGATGCTCGCGCGTCAACACGATGGCCTCGGTCGGGCAGGCGTCTTCGCAATAGCCGCAAAAGATACAGCGTAGCATGTTGATTTCATAGGTGCGGGCGTAACGCTCGCCAGGGCTGTAGCGTTCTTCATCGGTGTTTTCGGCTGCCTCAACCCAGATGGCATCCGCCGGACAGGCCGCCGCGCAGAGCGAACAACCGATGCATTTTTCCAGCCCGTTGTCATAGCGCTTGAGTTCATGGCGTCCCTTGAAGCGCTGCTGGAAAGGACGCATCTCCTCGGGGTACTGAATGGTGACCGGCTCTTCCAGCACGTGCCGGAAAGTGGTCTGGAATCCGCGAATCAGGTTCATGCGAGTCCTCCGGCGTCCTCAGCCCTGTGCCTGCCCGGCATTGCCTGCCTCTCCGCCCACGTCGCTCGTCTCGCCGGCCGCCACGCCGGCAAGGCTGTCCAGGGCGTTCAGCGTGTAGCGAAAGAGTACGAAAGGAACAGCCAGCAGGCCGCCCACTACGTTCAAAACCACGTGACCGAGACCGCCGCGTTCACCGGTGATCATCGGGTCAAGCGCCTGTTCTTCCTCTTCGCGTCGTTCGCGACCGATGATCAGCCAGGCGCCGCCGACGATCAGCACGAAGAAGACGGCGCCCGCCATGCCGTAAATGACCGGGCTGTCAAACAGGTCGCCCAGCACCACGGCCACCGCCGTCCAGACCACGGCCACCAGAGACAATGGCAGCAGGACCTTCCAGCCATATTGCATCAGGCGGTCATAGCGAATGCGCGGCAAGGTCGCCCGCACCCAGATCATCAGCGCCAGCAGCAGAAAGATCTTGCCGCCCATCACCAGCGGGCCGAGTATCGGCGCCGTGCGAACCAGGCCGAAGCCGTCCTGCCAGCCGCCAAGGAAGGTGATCGCCACCAGGGCGCTCACCGCGATCATGCCCAGGTATTCGGCCATCATGAACTGGGCGAACTTCATGCCGCTGTATTCGGTCTGGTAGCCCTGGGTCAGTTCCTGCTCCGCCTCCGGCAGGTCAAATGGCGCGCGGTTGGTCTCCGCCAGCACGGCGATGAACAGGATGAAGGCCGCCAGGGGATTCTGGAAGACGTACCACTCCCAGATGAGTTCCTGGCCGCGAATGATGTCGCCGATGCTCATGCTGCCGGCCAGCATGATCGGCACGGCCAGCGCAAAGCCGAAACTGAGTTCATAGCTGACCATTTGCGCCGAGGCGCGCAGGCCGCCCAGCATGGCGTACTTGTTGTTGCTGGCCCAGCCCGCCAGGACCACGCCGTAGGTGCCCAGGCTGGTGATCGCCAGCAGCCACAGCAGGCCGACGCTGGGGTCCGCCAGACCCAGAGGCACACGGAACCAGACGTCGCCCAGCGATGGCGCAAACCAGGGCACGATGATGGAGGGTCCGATCGGAATCACGCCGAAGAGCAACATCACCGGCAGGACCTTGATCAGCGGCGCGAAGGTATAGACCACGCGATAGGCGCCCGCGGGCCTGAAGTCTTCCTTGAACACCAGTTTGACCCCGTCGGCGGCGGGGTGCAGAAAGCCCAGCGGCCCGACGCGGTTGGGCCCGATACGCTGCTGGAAGAAGGCGATCAGGCGCCGCTCCAGCAGAGTCGTATAGGCGAAGCTGGTCAACACAATGAAGAAGAACAGGGCGGCGAACACGATCGGCCAGATGCCCGAACAGCCGCCATCGTCGTAGCAGTCCACGATAACCAGCTGGCGCGAGGCCGGTTCAAAGGCAAAGCGCAGCGCGCCGTCCAGGAATTCGAAGATGGCCGGCCAGTTGACCACGACGAAGGCCAGGGGATTCACCAGTAACAGAAAGATGATGCCGGCCACCCGTGAGACCAAAGCCAGCAACAGCAGACCGAGCGCCACCGCCACAAGAACGACGATCTTGAGCGTCAGGTCCGCCGGCGCGGCCACAGTCCCCAGCACAGTGGCCACACTGAGCAGGAGCGCCACCGCAGTGCCGGCGGCGATGAGAAGGCGGCGCAGCAGGCGCCAGTCGATATCAGGCATCATGGGTCTGTACCATGGCCGCCGACTGAACGGTCACTTTGGACACGGTTCCCGCAGCCGGTTTCAGGGGCATCGCGGTGGTGGTCAGGTGCCGCGGCAGGGCCAGGCTGCCGCGTGGCATGCTCTCGTCCAGCCTGGCCAGCACCTGCACTGCCGGTCCGTCGTCAACCTCGATTTCGACGGTATCGCCGGCATTGACGCCCAGGTGCTGCGCATCGTCCGGGTTGAGCAGCGCGAAGGGCGCCGGCACCCGCGGCGAAACAACATCTGTGGCGCGAAAGGCGCGTTCGCGGTTGTAAAGGCGCGTTGTCGGCACGATCAGGAATTTGCCATTGTCGGCTTCCACGCGGTCCGGCAGGTCGGGCGCCGCGGCTTTCACGTCGCCACCGTCCGCATCGGCCGGGATCTGCACGCCCAGGCCGCCGCGGTTGAGCAGCGCCGTGCCGCCATACCAGGGGTCTTCACCTACGGGCGGGTCCTGCTTTTCCGTCCACGCCAGGTCGCGATAGCGGCATCCCTCGAAGGCCGGGACTTCCTGCGCCATTTCCTGCATCACGGCTGCGGCTGACGCCCTGGCCCGGCCCTGCCCCAACGCCTCGCCGATTCTCATGACCACCTGCCAGGCGGGCAGGGCCTCACCGACCGGCCCCTGCGCGCGACAAAAGCGCTGGTGCAAAAGTTTTCACCACATTGGATTTACGAAGCGGTT
>DAOUIB010000520.1:0-7578 GCA_034428275.1 Anaerolineae bacterium | reverse complement strand
TTCCCTATTTCCTGCTGAATCTACTTCAGGCTCAGGAACTGCAGGGTCTCTAACTGGTTCAATATCTGATTCTGCTCGAGATACCTGTGGAACTTCCCACTCGCCAAGACGCCGATGCGCAGGATGAATTTGCCCGTGCCGCCGGCAAGGATGCTTTCGTCGCGCGCGCGGGGTTTGCGGCGCATGACGTCTTCCTCGCCCGGCTCGAAGCCGAGGGCGATGGCCGGCAGGCCGTCGGTGACGAGGTTGACCCAGAGAATCTGAATGGCCAGCAGCGGAAGCTTGAGGCCGACAATCAGGGCCACGAACATCACCAGGATTTCGCCGACGTTGCAACTGAGCAGGTAGCGGACGAACTTGCGGATGTTGTCGTAGATGACGCGGCCTTCCTCGACCGCGCGCACGATCGAGGCGAAGTTGTCGTCGGTGAGCACCATCTCGGCGGCGCCCTTGCTGACGTCCGTGCCGGTGATGCCCATGGCGATGCCGATGTCGGCCTGTTTCAGCGCCGGGGCGTCGTTGACGCCGTCGCCGGTCATGGCGACCGTCTCGCCCTGCGCCTGCAGGACCTGCACGAGACGCAGCTTGTGGGTCGGCGACACGCGCGCAAAGGTAGAACTGCGTTCCAGTCTTTCGCGCAATTGATCGTCGTCCATGCTGTCCAGTTCGCTGCCGGTCACGGCCTCGCCATCCGGGCCTAAAATGCCGAGGTCGCGGGCGATGGCCTGGGCGGTCAGGGCGTGGTCGCCGGTGATCATGATGGAGCGCAGCCCGGCGCCGCGCGCTGTCTCGACCGCCATGCGAGCCTCGGGTCGGGCGGGGTCGACGATGCCAACCAGTGCCAGCAGCGACAGATCACGCTCGATTTCGGGCGTCAGGGTTTCCGGCACAGAGGCCAGCGCGCGCCAGGCGACGCCGATGACGCGCAGTCCCTGCTGCGCCATGTCGTCGATGGTCTCGCGCCATATGGCCCGACGCCCGTCATCCAGGGCCTGCGAGCCCTGGGGCGTGGTCTCCTGTGCGGCCCAGTCCAGCAACTGGTCGGGCGCGCCCTTGGTGATGGCGATGAAGGGCGAGTCCGGGAAGATGGCGGCCTCGAGCTCGCTGTGGACCTCATGGACCGTGGTCATGGCCTTGCGTTCGCTGCTGAAGGGCAATTCGGCGACGCGAGGCAGGTCGCGCTCCAGCTCCTCGCGTGTGATGCCGGCCTTGCGCGCGGCGACCAGCAAGGCGCCCTCGGTCGTGTCGCCGACCACATTCAGGGCTGACCCGTCGTCCACCGTTTCCAGATATGCGTTGGTTGAAAGCGAGATGGCCTGGATGACGCGGATGACGTCCCGGTCGGCCCTGGGCTCGTCCGGGCGCAGCGCTTCCGCCGTCAGGGGCTCGCCGTCGCCCGGGCGAATGTCGCCATCTGCGTTGTAGCCGATGCCGCTGATGACGAGGGCCTCGTGTCGGGGCAGGGCGATGTCTGTGACGGTCATTTCGTTGCGCGTGAGCGTGCCGGTCTTGTCCGAGCAAATGACGGTCACCGAGCCGAGAGTCTCCACGGCGGGCAGACGGCGGATCAGGGCGTTGTTGCGCACCATGCGGGCCGCGCCGAGGGACAGGCTGATGGTGATGAGGGCCGGCAGGCCTTCGGGCACGGCGGCGACCGCCAGACTGATGGAGGTGAGGAACATTTGTTGCAGGGGGATGCCGCGCAGCAGGCCGGCGATGAAAACCAGCAACACCACGACGGCGGCCGCGATGGCCAGGGTCTGGCCGAGGCGGTTAAGGCGGCGCTGCAACGGTGTAATGCCGCGCTCCACCTGCAGCAACATGGCGGCGATGTTGCCCAGTTCGGTGTTCAGGCCGGTCTGTGTGACGGCCATGACGCCGCGGCCGTAGTTGACCGAAGTGCCCATCCAGACCATGTTGGCGCGGTCGCCCAGGGGGATGTCGCCTTCGCCCGCCAGGACGGCGGTCTGTTTTTCCACCGGGACTGACTCACCGGTCAGGGCGGCTTCTTCCACCTGAAGATTGACCGACTCGATCAGGCGACCGTCGGCGGGCACGCGGTCGCCTTCCTGCAAGAGCACGACGTCGCCCGGCACCAGGTCTTCGGCGCTGATCTGATGGACGTCGCCGCGGCGGCGGACGCGCACCAGCGGCACCTGAAGGGCACCGAGGGCGGCCAACGCCTGTTCGGCGCGATACTCCTGGCTGATGCCCAACGCGGCGTTGAGCAGGACGATCGCCAGAATCACGACCACGTCCTTGACGTCGCCGAGAAACCAGGAGATTCCGGCGGCGACCAGCAGAATGACGACCATCAGGTCCTTAAACTGGCCGAGAATCAGTTGCAGCCAGTTGATGCCCTGGTCAGATGGCAGGGCATTGGGGCCGTGCTCAGCCAGACGCTGCGCGACCTCGGCGTCTGCCAGACCGTTGGCAGCGTCAACATCCAGCGCAGCCAGAGACTGCGCCACGTCGAGTCTGGCGAAATCGCACATCAGGGTGGCCTTTCAGAGCTGGCTACAGGTCAACACTCGCCGGTATGCCGGAGGGGGCTGGCATTAATGCGGGCCCTTCGCACGTTGCCTACATCATGGATTGCATCAGCTTGTCGAGGGCAGCGCGTGGGGGCCGCAGCATGTCGTCGGGCAACTGCGTCAGGGGCCTGTCGCTGAGGTTTTCGCTCTCGGCAAGAGTCATGCGAGGCTCCTCGTAGTAGAGCAGGCCGGTCAGCAGCAGGTTGTCCATGCGGGCTTCCTCGAGCAGCTGGATGGCCTGTACGCGTTGGCGCGGGTCGTAGTCCCGGTCGGTCTTCTTGAGGCGGACGATGGTGCCATCGTGCATCGGTACTTCAATGATCTGGCCCGCATCATAGTCCTCGATCATGATTTCCTCACGCTCCTCAACGAAGTCCGGCGCGAGCAAGTCGATGTCGTGCAGGGGAATCTCGTGTTCCCTGCCATAGGGGTAACTCTTGGTCGAATCCGGCGCGTTGTTGAAGGTGACGCAGGGACTGACGATGTCAAGTACCGCCGTGCCCTTGTGCGCGATGGAGGCCTTGAGCAGGGCCTGCACCTGTCCGGGATCGCCGGAAAAGCTGCGACCCACGAAGGTGCAATTGCTGACGATGGCCTCCAGGGCCAGGTCGATGGGCGGCAGGTCGTTGTCGCCGTAGTACTTGAGAAACTGGCCCTCGTCCGCCGTGGCGGAAAACTGGCCCTTGGTGAGGCCGTAGACGCCGTTGTTTTCGATGATGTAGACCATGGGCACGTTGCGGCGCAGCAGATGCTTGTACTGGCCGAGGCCGATGCTGCCCGTGTCGCCGTCGCCGCTGACGCCCATCGCGACCAGATCGCTGTTGACGGTGGTGGCGCCGGTGACGACCGAGGGCATGCGACCGTGAATCGCGTTGAAGGCGTGGGCGCGACCCAGGAAATAGGCCGGAGTTTTGCTTGAGCAGCCGATGCCGCTCATCTTGATCACGTTGTGCTGCTCCAGACCCAGTTCGTAGGCGATGCGAATGATCTGGTTGCTGATCGAATCATGGCCGCAGCCGGGGCAAAGCGTACTCTTGCCGCCCCGGTAGTCGTTCCGGCTGAGGCCGAGCGCGTTAGTACGTGCGTTCCTGGGCATTGTGGCCTTGCTCCATGCTGAGAATGTTTTCGTAGACAAAGCTGGGCGTCATGGGCAGACCGTCGCCCAGCGCCAGTGATTCCACGTGGCTGTTGTCCTGCGGCATGTCGATGCGGATGAGGCTGGTCATCTGGCCGTCGAAGTTATTCTCGACGACATATATGCGCTCATGCTGCTCAATGAAGGTGATGACCTCAGGTTTCAGCGGCAGGGCGCGGATGCGAAGGTAACTGGTGTCGATGCCGTCGGCGCGCAAGCGGTCGCGCGCTTCCTGCACGGCCGGGTCGTTGGAGCCATAGCTGACGATTCCGATGCGCAGCTCCGGGCTGGTCTCGATTACCGGCGCCGGCACCAGCGTTCGCGCCGTTTCGAATTTGCGTCGCAGGCGCTCCATGTTCTCGACCCAGTCGTCGCTGCGCTCGCTGTATTCCCCCTTGTCGTTGTGGCCCGTGCCCCGGGTGAAGTAGGCGGCGCGGGGATGGTCCGTGCCAGGCAGCGTGCGCCAGGCGATTCCGTCCCTGTCGTAGTCGCGATAGCGGTACCATTCACCCTTTTCGGCGAAGAACTCTTCGAGGCCGATCTTGTCGAGCGTCTTGCCCCGATTGATCGGCCGGTCGGGGTACTCGAAGGGTTCGGACATCCAGTTGTTCATGCCAATGTCCAGGTCGCTGAGGACGAAGACCGGCGTCTGCAGGGAATCGGCGAGGTCGAAGGACTTCCAGCCGAACTCGAAACATTCGGCCGGATCGCGCGGCAGCAGGACGACCTGCTGGCTGTCGCCATGGCCGAGGAAACTGGTGAAGAGAATGTCGCCCTGGCTGGTGCGCGTCGGCAAACCGGTGCTGGGGCCCATGCGGGTGATATCCCAGATGACGACTGGAATCTCCGCGATGTAGGCGAGGCCGGCAAACTCGGACATCAGGCTGATGCCGGGGCCGCTGGTGGATGTCAGGGCGCGCGCGCCCGCCCAGCCGGCGCCGACGACCATGCCGATGGCGGCGATTTCATCCTCGGCCTGGATGACCGCCACCGTATCCTTTCCGCTTTCCGGGTCCTTGCGCAAATGGCGATAGCCCAGCAGGGCGTCGATCAGACTGGTGGAGGGGGTGATGGGATACCAGGAGGCGAAGGTGACGCCGCCAAAGATGGCGCCCAGCGCCGCGGCCTCGTTGCCCGTGATGAGAATCTTGCCTTCCGTCAGATTCATGGGCGCAAATCGGTAGGGGTCCTGCTTGACCAGGTTGTCGCGGGCCCATTCCCAGGCGGCCTCGATGATTTCATAATTCATGTTGACGGGGCCGGCCTTGCCGCGAAACTGATCCGAAAGCGCCCTGTGCACCTGGTCCAGCGGGATTTCAAAGAGCCAGGAGACGACGCCAACGTAGACCATGTTGCCGACCTGTTCGCGCCGCGCCGAGGGGATCTTGAACTGGCGGATGGTTTCCTTCACCGGAATCTCGTACCAGACGATGTCATCGCGGGTGCGACCCCACTTCCATTCCTGCGGAAGAATGACGACACCGCCTTCCGGCAGGTCGGCAATATCCTCGGCGGCCGTGAGCTCGTTCATCGCGATGGCGACTTCGGTGGTGTCGCGGCGGGCGATGTAGCCTTCGCTGCTGACGCGGATGGTGTACCAGGTGGGCAGGCCCTTGATGTTCGAGGGGAAGAGGTTTTTGCCGTTGACCGGGATGCCCATGTGGAACAGGGACCGCACCAGGACGCTGTTGGAAGTCTGGCTGCCGGAGCCGTTTTTTGTGGCTACCATAAACGCGAAGTCGTTGACCTGACTTTCCCGCTCTTCGGCCAGAAACTCTGTACCCTGCTGAATCTCTGCGATACTCATGTCATGTTGGCGCCGAAGCGCCCGGCTCCTTTTCTGCTCCTGGCAGTCCCTTGCGACGTCCCGTCATCCGGCGACGCCGGTCAGGGCATTTTCCCCCGGGACGGAAACGCGCTGCCTGCGCGGGGGATAACGCAGCAACTCCGTGTGTTGCCGAAAGTGTTCGCGCGCCGCCTCGAAATCTCCGGCGCGAATGGCCTGCAGGATCCGCCCGTGGTAGTCCCAGACGGTTTGCAGGTAGTCGTAATCGGCGTAGCGGTTGATCTCGATGGCGTCGTAGGCGTCCCAGTAGGCCTCCAGCAGGCCCGTGACAAAGGGGTTCTGCAAATGGCGGAAAATGCCCAGGTGAAACTCCCGGTGTTCCTGATTGGGGATCTGGATCCACTCTTCGTCGTCCAGCTTGGCCCGCGCCCGCGCCATACAGTCCTCCAGCGCGGCCAGGTCATCCTCGTCCAGCAGGTCGCAGGCCTCATCCCAAAAGGCCAGTTCAATGTGCTGACGGAGTTCGCTGAACAACTCAAAATTGCCTTCGTCCATGGCCAGGGCGAAAAACAGGGCCAGACGGACGGCCGGCGTAAAGCGCCAGTCGCGCAGGCGCATACCCATGCCCGCGCGCACCTCGACCAGGCCGAGGCTGCGCGCAACCTCCAGTTGCTCCCGCACCTTGCTGGTGCTGATGCCCAGCAATTCCTCGCCCTGCAGTTCGCTTATGGTCGGCAGGCGGTCTCCGGGCCGGAAGCGTCCGCTGGCGAGGAATTCCAACAGTTCGGAGTCAATGTTGAGCGCTGCCATGGTCGCCGTCGCCCCGTTCCAGATGTCCTGCGATTAATCAGATAAATCCGATTAACATGAGCATAACACGGATCATACAGGATTGCCAGCCCTACTTGCCGACAGCCGGCAGAGTCAGGGATTGGCTGCTGCGCGCAAGGTTTTCACAGAAACGCAACCGAGTCGCCCGCCCATCACCTGAATGGCGTCGGGATTGTTGTCGATGAGCGTGAAATGGCGTCCCAGAGATTTGGCGGCAACGCCCGTCGTGCCCGAGCCGGCAAAAAAGTCCAGCACCTGGTCGCCTTCGTCGGAATGCACCGCAATGATGCGTTCAAGCAGTTTCAGCGGCTTTTGCGTCGGGTAGCCGGTCTTTTCCCGGCCCGTGGGACTGACGATGGTGAGCCACCAGACGTCAGTGGGCGTCTTGCCGCGGGCGGCCTTTTCCGGGGTCACGAGGCCAGGCGCCATGTAGGGAATGCGGTCGATGGCGTCGTAGTTGAAGACGAAGTTATCGGGGTCCAAGACGTACCAGAGGATGTTGTCGTGCTTGGCCGGCCAGCGCGACTTGCTGCGCCCGCCATAGTCGTAGGCCCAGATGATCTCGTTCATGAAGCAGTCGCGGCCGAAAATGCGGTCAAGCAGCAGTTTGCAATAGTGGACTTCACGATAGTCGATGTGGAAAAAGAGGCTGCCGTCGTCACTGAGCACCCTCCTGGCCTGTTCAAGACGCGGTCGCAGGAATTTCAGGTAATCGTCGAATTCGTCGTCAAAGGCGCGCTCTCCGAGCACTTCGCTGCGAAAGCGTTTGCCCTGAAAGCCGCTACGGTCGCCACGATCATCGCGCACTGTGCGCAGACTCTTGCGTCGCTGTTGACGACCGGTGTTGAAGGGCGGGTCGATGTAAATCAGGCGGTAGTGCCCTGCGGGGAGGGTCGGCAGTACGTCGAGGTTGTCGCCAAAATAAACGCGGTTGCTCACAGCAGGTCCCGTAGCAGGGAGCGGTCGACATTGCCGCCGGAGAGCACGCAGACCACCTCCGAGCCCGTCGTCACCTGCAGCCTGCCATGCAACAGGGCGGCGAAGCTGGCCGCCGCCGCCGGCTCGGCCAGCAGCTTGCAGCGCTCCAGAATCAGGCGCAGCGATTCCCTGATCTCCCCGTCGCTGACCAGCACGATTTCGTCCACGAATCGCTGGGCGTGGCGCAGGGTGGGTTTCCCCGCAAAGGGCGCGGCCAGTCCGTCGGCCAGGGTCTGCACGTCCTCAATGCGCTCCGGCACACCGCTCTCCAGACTGCGGGTCATGGCGGCCGCGCCCTCCGGCTCCACGCCGAT
>DAOUIB010000519.1:0-3974 GCA_034428275.1 Anaerolineae bacterium | reverse complement strand
CGTGTGCTCTTTCCGATCTGTTTCGGCAGTGAGTCTGTCGGCCGCCTGGACTTCGCCCGCGCGGTGGCTTGCGCCTTTGGCGAGGACCCTGGCCTGATCGCCGCTGTCCCTACGGACCCGAAGACGCTCGAATTCCATGCCGGCATACGAATTCCCTACCGCGGTTGCGCCAGTGTCGAACATTCCAGCGCGGTGCTGGGCCGCAGGGCGATGAACGTGGCTGAAGGCACGGCGGCCTTCCGCCAGGAATGGGACGCCTTTCATGACGGACAGGGGAATTGAGCATGCAAGCCCTGACACTCCGCGCGGACTGGGCGCCGCGGCCGGAATATGTGCCCGGTGAACGTGAACTCGAGACGCGCAACATCCGCAACGCCCACATGGTATGGCGCAGCCCGCGAATCGCGCTGGGTCAGGTCCCCGAGCCCGCACTGGAGCCGGACCAGGTACGGGTGCAGGTTGCCGCGGTCGGCATCTGCGGCTCGGACATGCACATGTACGAAGCCGACGGCGACGGCTACATGATTTACCCGGGCTATGCCACTGCCCCCAACATTCTGGGTCACGAGTTTGCCGGACGGGTGGTGGAGACGGGTGTGGACGTGCGCGACCTGCGCGTCGGCGATTTGGTGGCCGTGGAAGAGATCCAGTGGTGTGGCGAGTGCATCTCCTGTCGCAAGGGCTTCGTCAATCACTGCGAATACATGGAAGAGATTGGCTTCACCATCCCCGGCGCCATGGCGGAGTACATCGCCGTGCGCGAACGCTACTGCTGGAAGCTTGACGAGCTGGCCGATGCGCTCGGAAGCGAAGAGGAAGCGCTGGTTATGGGCGCCATGGTGGAACCCACGGGCGTTTCCTACCAGGGCCTGTTCAATCGTACCGGCACCTGGACGCCAGGGCATCACGTGGTCATCTTTGGGGCCGGTCCTATCGGCCTGGCCGCGGAAGCGCTGGCCATCGCCGCCGGCGCCTGCCAGGTGATCGTCGTTGATCCTTCCGCCAGTCGCCGGGCGATCGCCACGCGCATGGGAGCGTCCGAAGCACTGGACCCTGCGGCCGTAGACCTGAACGAGTCCCTGCTGGAATTGACTCGCGGAAGAGGCGTGGACTACGTGGTTGAATGCGCCGGTTTCGCGGACAGGACGCTGCAACCCCTTGAATCCTGTCTGGCGGTCAATGCGACGATCATCGACATCGGCATGGGCGGAGAAAGACCCCTCTTGCCAATCGTGACCTACAAACAGCGCGGCGTTCAGTTGGCGGGTTCGCTGGGTCATGCCGGCAAGGGTGTCTTCCAGAATGTGATACGCCTGATGACCGCCGGACGCATCGACATGCGGATGATGGTCAGCGAGCGGCTGCCGCTGAATGACGCTGTAGCCGCCTTTCGGCGTCTGGAAAGCCGCGAGGACGCCAAGATCATCCTGTTGCCCGGATGAACGTGAACCCCGACCCGATCCTGTTCATTGGAGGCTGCCTGTTTCTGGGCATCGCCTACCTGGGTCGCTTCGATCCGCAGCGCCTGTGGCGCCTGCTCAGTCTCGAGCGCGCCTGGCGCCGGCGCAATCCCGAACAGCCGGCAGACTGGGACCGCGTCGCCCGGCGCTATGCGGTCGGTTGCACCGTGATGGGCGTACTGTCAATCGCCGGCAGCGTACTCCTGACGCAAGGGTCCTGAACCTTGACCTGTCTGAAAGTGATGGAGAAAGTGTCGCCATGGGCGTAAAGCTGGGAATGCTGGGGGCCGGGCGCATCGCCCAAACGCATTTGAATACGCTGGCGACCCGGATTCCCGACGCCGGAGTCGAGATCATCGCCGATCCTTTCGGCAACGTGGCCGCGGAGACGGCGCAGGAATTTGGCATCCCGCGACACACAAGCGATCATCGGGACGTGCTGGAAGATGAAACGATCGACGCGGTTATCATTTGCACCACGACCAACACCCATGCGCCCCTGATGGAGGAGTCTGCGCGCGCCGGCAAACACATCTTTTGTGAAAAGCCGATTGATCTGGACGTGGCGCGCATTGACCAGGCGCTGGCGGCGGTGAAGGACGCCGGCGTCATGTTGCAGGTTGGCTTCAACCGCCGCTTCGACCCCAACCACAGGCGGGTACGGCAGGCGATCGAGAGGGGAGAAATCGGCGACCCCCACATCCTGCACATTATCAGCCGCGACCCCTATCCGGCGCCCATGTCCTACACGCGCAATTCCGGCGGCATCTTCGTGGACATGACCGTGCACGACTTCGATTTGGCCCGTTATCTGATCGGCTCGGAAATCGAGGAGATTTACGCCACGGGCACGATCAACATCGTGCCGGAACTCGCCGAACTGGGCGACCTGGACACGACACTGCTCATCATGCGCTTTCAGAATGGCGTTCTGGGAATGATTGACAACAGTCGCAAGGCCGTGTTCGGTTACGACCAGCGGGTGGAAGTCTTCGGCAGCGGCGGGTCCGCGAAGACCGACAATCGCTACGCCAACGCCGTGACGATCAGCGACGGCGCCAGCATCCGGCGCGACCCACCCTTTGAATTCTTCATGGAACGCTATACGGAGAGCTTCGCGCGCGAAATGGAGTCCTTTGTGCGGGCCCTGAGCGAAGGTACGCCGATCGAGGTGGACGGGTTCGATGGCCGTATGCCGGTTGTGATGGGCGTGGCCGCTTTCCTGTCCCATGAGCGTGGACGACCGGTTCGCATGGAAGAGATTGAAAACGCGTTTTATAATCCCCTGGCATAAGCGCTTGTCTGTGGAGTAGACATGGCCAAGAGTTGGCAAAGCCTGCACATGGGTCGCAGTTCCATCGACCTTTACTCCAACGACATTGGCAGCCCCTTTGTCAATATCGACAGCTTCGCGGCCTATGTCGGCGGGTCGCCGACCAACATCAGCGTTGGCGCCACCCGCCTGGGTGCGAAGGCGGCGCTGTTGACGGCAGTCGGCGAAGACCCTGTGGGAGATTTCCTGTTGCACTTTCTGCGCGAGGAGGGCGTGCCGACGGACTACATTTCGCGCAAGGCCGGTATGCGCAGCAGTTGCGTCCTGCTGGGCATCGAACCGCCGGACCGTTTTCCCCTGCAGTATTATCGCGACAATTGCGCAGACATTAACCTGACCATCGATGACGTGCTCGCCGCGCCGGTGACGGATTGCGAGGTGTTCCAGTTTGCCGGCACCAACCTGAGCCTGGAGCCCAGTCGCAGCGCCACCATGTTCGCCGCCGAGTTGGCGCGGCAGTCCGGGGCGCGGGTCGTGTTCGACATCGATTTCCGGCCCGACCAGTGGTCTGATATTCGCGCCTTCGGCGTCGTGGCGCGCTCGGCACTGCCCCTGGTCGACGTGGTCCTCGGCACGGAGGACGAAATCAACGCCGCCACCCTGTCCAGCGTGGAACAAATGGAGTTAACCCACTCGCAGGTCTCAGACGCAAAGGTGACGGGCGACACGTTGGCTGCCATCGGCAGGATTCTCGAGAGTGGGCCGGAAGCGGTCGTGGAAAAAGTCGGCGCCCAGGGCGCCCGCATCCACTTGCGTAGTGGGGAAATCATCGAAGCGCCCGGATTCCCGGTGGAGATCTACAATATCCTTGGCGCAGGGGATGCCTTCGGCGCGGGTTTCCTTTACGGGCTGGTGCGGGACTGGGGCTGGTACCGCTCGGCACGCCTGGGGAATGCCTGCGGCGCCATCGTGGTGACGAAGCACGGATGCGCAGACTTCATGCCCACCATGGCCGAAGTCGACGCCTTCGTTGCCGGCTACGGCGGGCTGGACTGA
Organism: Anaerolineae bacterium; assembly: GCA_034428275.1. GTDB lineage: Bacteria > Chloroflexota > Anaerolineae > Aggregatilineales > Phototrophicaceae > JAGWBD01. The sequence goes on along the minus strand of DAOUIB010000519.1, from coordinate 185 downwards.
AGGAGGAAGGCGAGACGTGCAATACACCGCAGAAACCATGCTGGTGCGATCTGGCGACGGGGGCGCTTCGGGCGAGTTCGCGCGGGTGACCCCCGCCCTTGCAGGCTGGGAGTACCTTGGCATGTACGCCCTGCGCCTCAACCGTGGCCAGCGCTACAAGTCCGCGACCGGTGAGATGGAAGTGG
>DAOUIB010000518.1:0-2196 GCA_034428275.1 Anaerolineae bacterium | reverse complement strand
AACCTCCCTGAACTCGTCCCAGTTTACACGGGACCGGGCCGTGATTCATGCCCCGGCGAGGGCCATTTCCAGTTCCTGACGCACTTGCGGATCGCTTTCCCGCATTAAACGGGAGTGCAGCGCGGGGCGCGCGGCCGTCGCGTCCAGGCGCGCCAACGCCCATGCGGCGTGGCCCCGCAACAGGGGGCTGGCCGCATCGAGCAGTCGCGTCAGGGCCGGAATGGCGGCGCTGACGGCGCCGTTGGCCGCCGCCAGGCAGGCGTTGCGCAACAGCAATTCGTGACCCGTGCGCTGCAGGGGCGTCCCGCGCCAGCGACGCGTGAATTCATCGGCGCCCATGTCCAGCAGCCCGGTCAGGGCAGGCGCGATCCGTTCGGGGTCGGCTTGCTGCAGCGCCGCGTCGCGAGCGGGCACGCTGAAACGCTGGAAGGGGCAGACGTCCTGACAAAGGTCGCAGCCGAAGATCCAGTTGCCGGTCAGCGGGCGCAAATCGCGGTCGATCCAGCCCTTGTGCTCGATGGTCAGATAACTGATGCAGAGCCGCGCATCCAGCACAAATGGCCGCGGGAAGGCGTCGGTGGGGCACACCTCGAGGCAACGGGTGCAGGTGCCGCAGCCGACGCCCTCTTGCGGCCGGTCGTGGTCGTCGACCTCCAGGCTGGTGAGAATCTCGCCGATGAAAAAGTGGCTGCCGCGACGGGGGTGGATGAGCATGGTGTTCTTGCCGAAGAAGCCGAGGCCGGCCTGTTGCGCGTGGCTGCGCTCCAGGATGGCGCCGGTATCGACGTAGACGCGATCGCTGCTGCGCCGGCCACTCTCGTCCTGCAACCATGCGGCCAGTTGCTCAAGTCGCGCGCTCATCAGGTCGTGATAGTCGAGGCCCCATGCGTAGGCGGCGATGCGGCCGCGCGTCGGATCGTCGAGAAGGTGATCCAGGCCATGCGTTTGGGCATAGTCGAGCCCGACGACCAGCAGGGTCTGAACGCCGGGCAGAATGACGTTCAGGTCGCGTCGGCGCGCCTGGCGGTCCGGACGCGCCAGCCAGGCCATGCTGCCGTGCATTCCCTGGTCGATCCAGCGCCGGTAGGCTGCGAGGGTCGGCGAGGGCCGGGCAGCGGTGATGCCGACCAGGTTGAAGCCCAGTTCCAGCGCCTTCTCCCGCAGCAGCGCGCCCGAAAAGGCCATGTCAGGCGTCGCCTGGCGGCGGGTTCACGACGCCCGGCTGCGTTTCAGCGCGTCCAGCAGGAGGTCGGCCGCCCGTTGAGGCCCGCCGCCGCCGGCCATCTCCCGCGCCAGGTCGCGCGCGCCTTGTTGCACGCGGGCGTCATTGAGCAGGGCGCGCGCGCCGGTGAGGAGCGCGCCGTTGCGCACGTCGTGCGCGCTGAGGTTGAGGCCGACTTTCGCCTGGGAGACGCGTCTCGCCTGGGCGCGCTGGTCCGCGGCGTGGGGAACCACCAGCTGGGGCACGCCATGCACGAGGACGGCGTGGGTGGTGCCCATGCCACCGTGATGAATGGCCAGGCGCGCCCGCGGCAGGACGTGGTGAAAGTCCACCCAGTTGAGCAGGCGCGCGCGCGCCGGCAGCGCGTCGATCAGTTCCGCCTTGCGCTCCGCGGCGAGCGGGTGCCAGCCGATGACGACGATCGGGATCAGGTCCAGGCGGGCGGCGGCCTGGGCCGCCCAGCTGAAGAAACCGAGATCGCCGGTGAAGGTGGTGCCGAGGGTGATGAGGGCCAGCGGCGCATCGGCGGGGATGGCATTGAGCCAGGCGGGCGGCTCGTCCGGCGGCAGGGACGGCGCGCCGCCGACGTAGGCGTTTTGCGGCAGGAGGCTGCCGCGTTCCTCCGCGTACCAGTCTTCGGTGAAAAAGCAGAGGTGCAGCAGGGGACTCTGGACCGAGGGGGTGGCGCCGCGCGAGAAATTGCGTCCCTGTAGCTCGAAGCGCTCCAGCAATTGCCGCAGGCGGGCGCGACTGTCCGCGCCGAGGGCCTTCTGGACGCCCAGAAGACGCTCCTCCTCAAGCGCGGCCTGGGCCGGCCAACCACCGACGACCAGGGGCAGGTCGAGGGATTCGGCGGCCAGGGCGGCGGCGCTGAGGAAGGGATCGGCGACGATCATGTCCGGCGCGTTGCCGTTGCGCCCAAGTTCAATCAGTTCCTCACCCGCGGCGGCGACCCGGTCGACGCTCAGCCAGGT
>DAOUIB010000517.1:0-7411 GCA_034428275.1 Anaerolineae bacterium | reverse complement strand
ATGCGGGCGACTTGATAAGTCGCCCGTACAAAGGCGTTGCGTTTTCGTTTTGTGAATGCGGGCGATTCATTAAATCGAAACCGTCCCTTCGGGATGCTGCGAGCTTGCGCTCTCGCTATCCCTGCAGCGGATGCCTTTTTGCCGGAGAATCGCATTCAGGGTACATTTTCCTGTTCTGTTATCCGGGAGGAAGCGCTTGTCTGAAAATGGCGGCGCGCTGCTGCAGGTAGAGGAAGTTTCCAAGTCCTTTGGCGGCGTGCAGGCCCTGCGCAGCGGCTCCTTCGAACTGTCGCGCGGCGAGATCATCGCCATCGTCGGCGCGAACGGCGCCGGCAAGTCCACCCTGATCAAGATCGTCGCCGGCGTCTTCCGCCCGGACAGCGGGCGCATGCTCGTGCGCGGCGAGGCCGTCGCGCCGCGCGATCATAACGTGGCGCACATGCGCCACCTGGGCATCGAGGTGGTCTACCAGGACCTGGCCATCGTGCCCAACATGAACGCGCCCTACAATCTCTTTCTCGGGCGCATCCCGAAACGCTTCGGGATCTTCGTGGACGAGAACACGATGCGCCGGAAGACGCGGGAAATCCTGGAAGACCTGAAAGTCAAGACCGTGCAATCCCTGCGAGAGCCCATCTCGGCGATGTCCGGCGGGCAGCAGCAGAGCGTCGCGATTGGCCGCGCCATCGCCTGGGGCCGCGAGATCGTCATCCTCGACGAGCCGACGGCCGCCCTCGGGCCGACCGAGACCGGCGAGGTCGAGCGGCTCATGCACGAGATCCGTGACCGGGGTACGGCCGTCATCCTCATCAGCCACAATCTGGAGCAGGTCTTTCGCCTGGCGGACCGCATCCTGGTCGTCCACCACGGCCTGACCACGCCCGCCTTCTCGAAGTCCGCGGTGACGAGCGATCAACTGGTGCGGGCCATCACCCTGGGAGAGCAGGTCGCTTGAGCGGGCCGGAGCCGGGGATGGACGCGTCGGGGGAGGTACGCGCCGGTCTCAGCGAGATGTTGCGCAACAACGTGCCCTACATCGCCATCGTGCTGGTGGTCCTCCTCTTCACTATCGTCAGCGGTGACCGTTTCCTCTCTGTGCGCAACTGGACCTTCATCGCGCAGCAGACGCCCGTGCTGCTGTTGCTGGCCTACGCCCAGTTGATCGTGGTCACGACCGGCTCGATTGACATTTCCGTCGGCTCGAGTCTGGGCTTCAGCATGTACATGGCCGTGCTGGGCATGGTCTGGCTGGGGCCGGCGGGCATCGTCTGCGGCATCCTCGCCGCCACGCTGATCGGCTTCATTAACGGGAGCATCTTCTCCCTGCTGAAGATCTCGTCCTTCGTCACCACCCTGGCCATGTTGATCATCGTGCGCGCCATGCTGAACATCATCTCCGACGGGGGTTCGATCTACGTCACCGATCAGGCGGCCACCGGCACCTACGTCGATTCGGTGGCGGCGCCCTGGCTGCTGGCGCTGGGGCGTTTCCCGAACATCCTCATCTTCGCCCTGGTCGTCACCGCGTTGATGTGGGTCTTCTATGAAAAGACGCTCTTCGGCCAGCAACTGAAGGCCCTCGGCGGCAGCGAGCGGGTGCTCTCCCTCTTCGGCGTATCCGTCACCTGGTTCAAGATCCAGGTCTTCGTGGCGGCGGGCTTCATGGTGGGTCTGGCCTCGCTGATCAGTCTCGGCCGTTCCGGCGCCGGCACCCCGCGCGCCGGCGAGCAGTTTGAACTGGACGCGATCGCCGCGGTGGCCCTGGGCGGCACGCCGCTCACCGGCGGCCACGGCAGCGTGCTGCGCACCGTGGTCGGCGCGCTGACCCTGACGGTGGTCGCCAACGGCCTGACCATCGCCGGCGTCGATCCTTCCTGGAGTCGCGTGGCGCGCGGCGTCCTGTTGATTATCGCCATCGCCATCTCGCTCAATCGACGGCGCATCGGCGTGGTCAAGTGAAGTCCGGTAGATCAGGGAGGTGCGCACACCCCGAGAAGCCACAGAAGTTCACGTAAAGCCCTGGTCCGGTCAACGGGCCGGGACAGTTCGAGAGAGAGACAGGAGTTTGGAATGAAACGCGCAATTATCTTGCTGGGCGCACTTCTGGTCCTTACGGGCGTCGCTGTGACGGCGCAGGACATGGTCGAGCCGCGCATGGACCTGGTCATCGCCGACCTCGGCCAGCCGGAGACCAACCCCTGGGTGATCAACCGGCACCGCTTCGAGCGTTGCGTAGCCGAATCGCTGGGCGTGACGCTGGACGAATTTGACGACGAGAATTCTGAAGAGAAGCACGTCAGCCAGGCGGAGTCGATCATCGCGCGCCAGCCGGACGGGCTGATCTTCAACCCCCTGACCTCGCCGGCCGGCATTCAGGTCGCGCGTCTGCTGGAAGAGAACGCGATCCCCGGCGTTGCTGTCGGGCGTCTGGTGGTCAGCAACTACGACACGGACTATGAGGGCGAGTACCTGATCGCCCAGGTGACGCAGAACAACGATACCTGGGGCCAGGCCATCGGTCAGGCCACGGTCGACGCCGGCCACAAGAAGGTCGCGATGATCTGGAACCAGAAGGGCGTCACCAGCGCCGAGGAAATCTGGAACGGCGTGCTGAGCGTCCTTGAGATGCATGAGGACATCGAGTTGATCGCGGAAGCCTGGGACCGTCTGAACCGCGAGAACGGCATTCTCTATGCCGAGCAGTTCATCGCGCGCTTCCAGCCAGGCGAGATCGATGCCATCATCGTGCTGGGCGCGGTCGCCGGCCTGGGCAGCCAGTTCGCCGTCGAGCAGGCCGGGCGTGAAGACATCTCCATCATCACCACGGACATCGACGAGCAGGTCGCGCAGTTCATCAGCGAGGGCAAGCTGGGCTTCAGCATCGGCGGCCACTGGATGGTCGGCGGCTTCGGCCTGATTCAGCTCTACGACTACCTGCACGGCTTCCCGGTCGAGAACACCCAGCCGCTCTTCAGCCTGATCCCGGTCGACGCCAGCAACATCGACACCTACGCGGACGGGCTGCTGCAGGGCTGCATCCTCAATGACGAGCAGGTGAAGAACCTCTCCCGCGTCCACAATCCGGACGCCGATCTGCCGGGCTTCATCGACCAGTTCTCGAAGAACTGGGAGGAATTCGTCACGGCCGACATGATGGACGAGGAGATGATGGAAGAAGAGATGGAAGAAGAGGAATCAGAAGGGGACGGGTAGGCCAGGAACCCGTAAGGAAAAAGGTCGGAGCCAGCGATCATCGCTGGCTCCGGCCCCGATTGCGGCGCGCCATGCCAGGGCGCGCCGGTAATTTGTGGCGACACGCAGGGAACAGCGGGGAGGACGGGATGAGACTGTTCGGATATGCGCCGCAGAACGGCGCCGCGGCCGGCGATACCATGCCCTTCTGGCATGAGGGTCGCTGGCATTTGTTCTTCTCGCAGCCACCCCTCGGCGCCTGGGACTACGTCGAGCGGGCGCGCGTCTCCACCGCGCACCTCGTCTCCGACGACCTGGTGCACTGGGAGGTCCTGCCCGACAGTTTCGGCCCCGGCCCGGACGGCAGTTGCGACGGCAACGGCATCTGGACCGGTTCGGTCATCGAGCACGAGGGCGTCTTCCACTTCTTCTACACCGGCTACAACCGCCACGCGGACTCGCCGCAGAGCATCTGCAAGGCCGTCAGCAGGGACCTCATCCACTGGGAGAAAGTGGCGGACAATCCGCTCTTCGGGCCCGACCCGCGCTGGTACGAGACCGTCGACTGGCGCGATCCCTTCGTCTACCGCGACGAGGAGCAGGGCTGTTTCATGATGCTGATCTCCGCGCGGCTGAAGGAGGGCCCGCTTTACCGGCGCGGCTGCGTCGCGCTGGCCGCCTCGCAGGACCTGGACAAATGGGAAGTGCGCGCCCCGCTCACCGCCCCCCTGCTGACGCACTGCCCGGAATGTCCGGAACTCTTCCAGCTGGGCGACTGGTGGTATCTGGTGCGCTCGCGCTATGACGGCCAGGCGCAGACCTTCTACCGCGCGGCGCCGACGCCGCAGGGCCCCTGGCGCGCGCGGCGCCTCGACACCCTGGACGGCCGCCGCTTCTACGCCGCGAAGTCCGCCGGCGACGGGCAGCGCCGCTTCAGCTTCGCCTGGATCCCCTACCGCAAGCACCACGAAGCCCGCGGCGACTGGGTCTGGGGCGGGCAACTGGGGTCGCCGCACGAATTGCTGTCGCTGGCCGACGGCACGCTGATCACGCGCCTGCCGCCGGAGGTCGCCGCCAGTTACGGTGAGTCGCTCGCCTGGGAAGCTGGCGAGGGCCTGGGCGACTGGCAGCGCGAGGGCGCGGACCTCGTCTGCGACGCGGGCGACAGTTACGCCTGGTGCCCGCTGGAGGTCGAGGCGGGCGATGAGGTCCTGCTGGATGCGACCATTGAGATCGCGGCCGGCACGACCTCCGCCGGCGTGCTGCTGGAGACGCAGGGCGCGGAACTGGAGTCCGGCTACTGGATCGGGATCGAGCCGCTGCAGGGGCGCGTCGTCCTTGACCGCTGGCCCACGCCGATGGACCCGCTCTGGGACAGCCTGGTGCTGGGCGAGCGCCACGGCGTGCAGGTGCGCCAGGAGATCGACGCGCCGCTGGTGGTCCGCCCGCTGGCCTTCACGCCGGAGGACGGGCGCTATCGTCTGCAACTGCTGCGCAAGGGCGGCCTGGTCGAGTGTTACGTGGCGGAGCAGGTGGTGGCCAGCTACCGTATCTACGAGCGCGGCGACTGCGCCTTCGGCCTCTTCGTGCAGGAGGGCGCCGCCCGCTTCGTGACGCCGCGCTTCCTGCGCTGAGGGTCGGGGCAGATACAGTGCTGCCCGAAAGACTGGAGTTTAGAAAAAGCGTGTCTGCATCTGTTCGGGGATGGACTTGCCAGTAAAGGGATCGGCAAGATCAGGTAGTTGCGGCATTCGACCCTGAAAGTAATCTTCAACAGACCACAGTTGAGCCCTTGGATACGTGGAAGCGCCCAAAGCAAGCGAACCGGCGCCGGCCAACACAGCGCGGGCGTTATGTAGTTGGCGGCCTGTTAGCGTACGAAGTGTAATGAAGACGCCAAGAGCCGCTTTCTCATGTTCCAGGGTGTGCATAAAGTCACGCAGTTGACAGGCGTTGAAAGAACCTCCCTTAACCTGTGCAAGAATGCGGTCCTTATACTCATCGGGTTTCAAAATCAGGGTTCCGCGACCATCGACTCCGCTGTCGCCTGTCTGGCGACTGTTGGGCGCGAGACCGGGGATACGGGAAATAGCCCACTTTTCAAAGTCGAAGGGCTTTTCCCGGGCCAGTTTGGATGCGCCTTCCATGTCAACAGGGATTCCCATGACCCGAATGGGCAGACCCTGAAAACGGACTCGCACAATCAGTTCAATGGCAAATGGAGAAACGTCTATACCCATCCAGTGGAGCCCAAGTTCGTGCGCAGCAGCGATGGTTGTGCCGCAGCCGCAGAACGGGTCGAGAACAACATCCTCTTCTTTGGTAGTGGCGCGGAGGATGCGCTCAAGCAAGGCGACGGGTTTCTGGGTCGGATAACCGATGCGTTCCTTGCCGCGGGCAGGGCCGATATCGGCCCAGAGATCCTGCATGGGAACTCCCTGGGCCTCCTCCAGATACTTTTTGTAGTACCAGGGGCCCTGGGGAGTCAATTGGACGAGCAAATCTGTCTCGTACATTTGCTCCATGTTTTCCGGACTAAAACGCCATGCCCGCGTGATTCCCTTAAAGGTGTATGGACGATTTCCTCCGGTTTCGTTTGTGCAGGGCAGCAGACGGTATTTGCCTTTCGCATCGTCGTATTTGTAGTGAGACTTGATGTAAGCCTCGTCATACGGAAGATACAATTCGTTGTAAGGCGTCTGCTCAGACCGCGCATACCAAAAAATGGTGTCGTGAATGCGTCCCATGTGATGCCTGGGGAGATTGTGGGTGTCCTGTCTCCTCTTCCAGACTATTTCATTCCGGAAATTCTCACCGCCGAAAATGGAATCCAGCAACACTTTCAGGTAATGACCGGCCGTTGGATCGCAATGAAGGAAAATGCTGCCAGTTGGCTTTAGCAAGCGACGCATGGCTGACAGACGTTCAGCCATGTAACTGACATAGGCCAGCATACCTGTCTCGCCCAGCACTGCCCGCAACCCAACCATGGCCCTGTGAGCAGGATGTGAAACAGCATTGCAGATCTGAGTCACGCGTTGCGCTGCGCCGTGATCCCAGCGCCAGGTATCGGCGAAGGCCAGGGTCTGGGCCTGTCGTTGCCTACCGCCGTTCCCGTTGTCGGGGCGGAAGAGGATGTTGTAATTCACATTGCTGTTGAATGGAGGGTCGAGATAAATCAGGTCGACACACTCATTTGGCCAACCCTCAATCACCTCAAGGCAATCGCCGTAGTAAAGAGTGTCCGTATTCAACTTCATTTGCATAACCGATGATGGACAGAATGAACTGTCTCTGTGACCCTGGAAGGACTCGAACCTTCAACAAATTGATTAAGAGTCAACTGCTCTGCCAATTGAGCTACAGGGCCGTGCGGCGGGCGCTACTCTAGCGCGACGCGGGCAGAGATTCAAGACTCTGCTGCCCGGCCGCATGGCTTGTCAGGCCGCATAGTGGTGTTACACTGATAACGCCGGCGCCCGTCGCCGCCACGCCTCGCTGACCGCCCGCCGGCGCAAGGGAGAAGTGCATGGCCCATGAGGCCCGCCCCGTAAAACTGGTTGACCTGCCCATGGTCTCGCGGCTGCTGGAACGCACCGTGCCGCTGGACAGCGAGATGGCCTGCACCGGCACCCTGGACCTGGGGACGGCGGCGCTGGTCTCGCGTTTCCTGCTGCCGCATCGCAACGTCTGCACCCTGCTGGCGCGGCGCCCTTCCAGGATAAATACCGGCGGGCAGGTCATCGGCCAGTTCCGCACCGACCAGCCGCAGCGCGCGCGCATCGTCGCCATCGCGCCGGGGCATGAACCGCGCGCCGACAACAGCGCCTGGCTGGCCCTGCTGGACGCGATGACCGTCGCCGCCGGCCGGCGCGGCGCGCACTTCCTCAGCGCCGAGGTGGATGAACACGAGGCGCTCTTCGAGACCATGCGCGTCGCCGGCTTCTCGATTTACGCGCGCCAGGAGATCTGGCTGCGGCGGCCGGACGAGGTGCCGCGTCTGATGATGGACGCCGTGGAGCTGAACGAGGAACAGGCCCGCGACGCCCAGGGCATCCACTTGCTCTACGGCAATATCGTGCCGCGCCTGGTGCAGCCGGTGGCGACGCCGCCCGCGCACAGCATCGGCCTGGTGTATCGCAAGCAGGAGCGCGTCGAGGGCCACGTCGCGGTCTCGCAGGGGCGCAACGGCGTCTACCTGACGCCCTGCCTGCATCCG
>DAOUIB010000516.1:0-2289 GCA_034428275.1 Anaerolineae bacterium | reverse complement strand
GCAGGACGCTGTCGTGCAAGACCTCGCCCAGTCGCGGATGCAGGCCCAGGGGGCTGGTGTAGTGAATGCGACGCCTGCCAACGCACGTAAGCGGGCCTTCCAGGCCCATTTCCGATGGAATCACAGTGCGCGCGAAATAGCCGTCGGCGGCGAGAACGGGCACCACCACCACGGTTTCCGAACAGAGATTGCCGAGGGCATTGCGAAAGGAGGGTGGTTCCTTCCAGAAACAGGCGCCGACCTCGTCAGCGACGCCATCGGCTCGCAGTTGGTCCACGTAGGACCAGACCAGTCCGGCAGTTTTCGGGCTGATGTGGGAGCCGTGGCCCGCCAGCAACAGGGCCGTCACCGACTCTTTTCCAGCATGCTGTACATCAGGCTCCGCGCTTCTTCTTCCCTGTCCGACCCCAGCAAGGCAAGGACGTCGGATTCAAGGATGTCGCGGTAAAAGGCCTGACGACGTTCCTGCTGCGGGAGGACTGTCCGCAGACCCGGACGCATTTCTCCCAGCCAGGTCGCCAGGGTGGCATGCTCTTCACGAATGCAGCAGGCGATCCTGTCCCGCAGCCAGCGCACCAGGGCAGGGGAAGCGCCGCCACTGTCCAGCGCGACCAGCAGGGGCGGACGCCGCAAGACGGCCATACTGCTGAAATCGCCGGCATCGCCGTCGTCGGCCACGTTGACCAGCGCGCCCAACTGACGGGCTTCTTCAGCGACTTCCCGATTGACGCCGGCATCGTCCGTCGCGGCGAAGACCAGGGACGGCGCCAAAGGCAGCAGGCTTCCCGGCCTCCAGCGCTGTTTTAACCAATGCAAACTGTCGCAGGTTTTCCGGTTACGCAGATCATCGTCCAGCTCAGGAGACATGACCACGATCGACGCGCCTGTTTGAAGCATGCCCCTGATTTTCCGCGCCGCCACTGCGCCGCCACCGACAAACACGCAGGTCTTGCCACGCAGATTCAGGGACACGGGATAGTTCACTGTGGGGATTCCCCCTCGACCTCCGGCAGCTGCTGAAAGTGGAGGCCGCACTCGGTCTTGTCGAAATCCTGCCAGCGTCCACTACGGCCGGCGCTTTTACTGAAGACGGGTTGCGTGCAATGCGTGCAACCAATGGAGGGGTATCCCTGTGTGTGCAGACTGTTGTAGGGGAGGTCGTGCCTGTGAATCCAGTCCCAGACCTGGTCCGACGTCCAGGTGGCGAAGGGGGACAGTTTCACCAGTTGGTTGTTGTTGTCCCAGTCGATCACGGGAATGTCGGATCGACTGGCGGACTGGTCGCGACGCAGGCCGGCGATCCAGGCGCTGTAATCGCGCAGGGCATTGCGCAAGGGCAATACCTTGCGCAGATGGCAACACAGGTCCGGGTTCCGTTCCCACAGCTCCGGGCCATGCGCCAACGCCTGTTGGGCAGGGCTCAACTGCGGGTGTACGCGAAAAAGGTCCAGATCGAAACGAGCCTTCAAATCCTCGATCAGTCGAAGAGTCTCCGGAAACAGGAAGCCCGTGTCGAGCGTGATGACGGTGGTAGCGGGGGCAATTTGCTGCAGCATGTGCAGCGTAACGATGCCCGTGGGTTGAAAGCTGGTGACCACCGCCAGTCCCTTGCCGAACCGGTCTACCGCGAATCGCAGGATCTCCTGGGGAGACGCCGCTTGCAGTTCGACTTGCCATATGTCCAGTTCGTCGCGTACGTGGCTCTGGAAAGGCTGCATCTCTTCTCCTGCATACAGTTCTTGCACAAAAAACCCCGGGCTTGTCCGGGATTTCTCGCAATCGTCGCGCGCGCGTGATTCACCGGATCGCTACAGATTTGGGCCTGAACAACAGGGACGACAAGTGCAGGGATTGAGCACAATGTTCCTGTAAATCAACTTGCTGTTTCCCCGCATATCTCTACCTGCCCCTGGCAATAAAAATTCCCCGAACGCCTGGTCCGGGGAACGCTTGCCGCAACGGTCTGTCCTGTAGCTGAACCGTCAGACCAATGACTCCCCGGCGCCCATGGCACAAGGACAACAACACAGACAAGTGCGCTGACGGTCGGATGTCATGATCATGAAAGGCAGGGTAACGCAGTTGTCGCGGTCTGTCAACAAATTCATCAGGTTCTTCGTGGATTCGAATTTCCCGGGGAATTGGCGAACAATTCGGCGTGGAGAACAAGGGCTTCCTGCAGGGCCGCCCGATCCGGCGCAGAGTTGGCGCCGCCGGCCCATTGCGTGGACAGACTACCCGCGACAGTGCCCTGTTGCAGGCAGACCAGGGGACCGGCGCCAGCCAGGT
>DAOUIB010000515.1:0-5002 GCA_034428275.1 Anaerolineae bacterium | reverse complement strand
GTGCACGAGCGCCGTGCCGCCCGAAGCCAGGCCGAACCAAAGGGACTTCCCAATGCTACATTTCTGCCTGTTTGCTGGCCATGACCACTTTTTGACAGGCAGGGGCGCAGTCGCTAGGATTCAGGCCTGCCGTTATTGTCGACAATCGACAGTTTCGCGCAGTTTTTGTTACCGCTTTCAGGCATGAAACGAGGACCCTGTCCATGCCCCCTGATTCCGTCGCTGCCCTGCTGCAGCGGCATCGCGTCAACGAGGACCTGAACGCCGCCGTCATCCCCGCCGCCGCGCGCAACGCGCTGGACCTCGCCGCGGATGCCGTCGTCGGCCCCCTGGACGAGCGCATCATCGAAGCCACCGGCGCCGCGCTCGACGCCGGCCACACCCATTACGAACCCGTGCCCGGCATCGACGACCTGCGCGCGGCCCTGGCGCAGCACCTCAACGAGGCCGCCGGCGCGCAGTATGAGGCGGGCAACCTGCTGGTCACCGCCGGCATGCAGGAATCCCGTTTCCTCACTCTGCAACTCATCGACGCCGGCGACGGGGCGATCGCCCTGCCGGAAGTGCTGCACCCCGGCGTGCGCAAGGCCCTGGGCGCGCGCCCGCGCCAGACGGTCTCGCTGGCCGTGGATGCGGAGCGTCGCCTGCCGCGGCTGGAGGCCATCCGCGCCGCGCTCGAAGACGGCAGTCGCCTTCTGTATATCGAATCGCCTTCTCGTCTCACCGGCGCGACGCTGGACGGGGAAGAGAAGGCGGCCATTGCCGCCATGCTCGCCGACCATGACGCCAGCGCGATCGTCGACCGGGGCCTGGCGCCCTGGGTGGCGGTCAACGCCCCGGCGCCGACGGAGCGCGTCGCGCTGATCGGTGAGGCCTTCCCCGGCTCGGGTATCGCCAGCTGGCTGGCCGGTTTCATCGCCGCCCCGGAAGACTGGCTGCCGCCGATTCAGTCGCAGAAACAGATCATGGCCATCTGCACGGCAACGCCCGCGCAGTTTGGCGCGCTGGAGGCGGGCAGCCTCTACGCGCAGGAGCAGCCCGCGCGTCTGGAGCGCATGCAGGCCCTGCGCAGGGGGCTGCAGGAACGCGCCCGCGCCGCCGGCCTTGACGTCCTGGCGGGCGGGGCGGCCAACCTGCTGGCGCTGCGCATGTCCCCGTCACAGAAGTCAGAGAGTCTGTCTCGCCTGGCCGCGGCGGGCTATCAGGTGGCCGACGGCAGCGATTTTGGCGCGCCGGACCTGCTGCGCCTGACGGTTTGCGACGCGGCCCGGGCCGCCCTTGACCTGTTGGCCGACGCCTGAACGAGGAGGAGAGCGCCATGCCCGAACGGAAGAAAAGCGGCACCAACCTGCTCTACTCCATGATGGCCGAGGCGGCCAGCTATGACGACGCCGTCATCATGGGCCGCGGCGATCCGGACTTTGACACGCCCGAACACATCATCGCCGCCGCGAAAGAGGCCATGGTGCAGAACCACAGCGACACCTCCCCGCCGGAAGGCTTGCCGGCGCTGCGCGAGGCCATCGCGGCGCGCGTGGAGCGCGTCAGCGGCGTGGCCTACGATCCCGCCACCGAAGTGGTGGTGACCAACGGCGGGCAGGAAGCGCTGTTCCTGATGGTGCTGACCCTCATCGGCCCCGGCGACGAAATGGTCGTGCCGGAACCGAACTACAACACCTATCTGGACTCCACCCGCTTCGCCGGCGGCCGCCAGATCGAGGTCGACACCTTTCCCCAACAAAACTTCCGCGCCGACCCCGCCGACGTGCGCCGCGCCGTCAACGAGCGGACGAAGGCGCTTTTGCTGGTTTCGCCCAACAACCCGGCCGCCAGCGTCATCTCCCCCCAGGACATGCGCGACCTGGTGCAGATCGCCGTCGACCATGACCTTTTCATCATCTCCGACGAGATTTACGACCTCTTCGTCTACGACGACGTCGTGCACACCAGCGCCGCCGCCATCCCGGGCGCGCGCGAGCGCACGCTGACCCTCAACGCGCTATCCAAGGCCTATTCCATGACCGGCTGGCGCGTCGGCTGGGTGACCGGCCCGGCGCCATTGATGGAACGGCTGCGTGAATTGAAGGCGGCCATCACCGGCGCCACCTCGATCATCTCGCAGTACGCCGGCATCGCCGCCCTGAACGGGCCCCAGGCGCCGGTGCAGATCTTTGCCGATACCTACGTGCGCCGCCGCCGTGTCGTGCTTGACGCGCTGGACGAGATGGGCATTGAGTACGGCGTGCCCGAAGGCGGCCAGTTCATCTTCGCCGACATCGGCTTCACCGGCCTGGACAGCATGCAATTCGCCCAGCGCGTCCTGACCGAACAGCACGTGCTGGTCTATCCCGGCTCGGCCTTCTCCGAGGCGCGCAAGCAGTACATTCGCATGACCTTCCTGCAGCCGGAGGAGAAACTGCGCGAAGGCCTGGAACGCATGAAGATCGCCATGGAAGGCATCCGGGCGGACATCGGCAACGGATCGGCCAGCTGAGCATGGCCTACGAAATTCGCAATCGCGATCTGGTCAACCACTACCCGCTGGAGACGCTGCAGGGCTTCGCGCTCGACTTTCTGCAGGCGCTGGGGGCCACGGAAGAAGAAGCCGCCATCGTCAGCGACGGCGTGCTGACGGCGGCGCAGTGGTGGCACCCCGGGCAGGGCCAGGGGCTGGAGAAATTCTTTCGTTACCGGCGCCGCGTGCACGGCGGGGGCATCATCCCCGCCGCGGAGATGACCTGGCTGCGCGAGGGGCCCTCCTTCGCCCTGCTGGATGCGGCGAAGGGCTTCGGCTACGTCGCGGCGCAGCGCGCCATGCAACGCGCCATCGAAAAGGCGCGCGAGACCGGCGTCGCCATCGTCGGCGTGCGCCACAGCAACCACTTCGGCATCGCCGGCTACCATGCCCTGCAGGCGGCGCAGGCCGGCCTCATCGGCTGGGCCTTCACCAACGCCGCCGCCGAAATGGCGCCCTGGGGCTCGGCGCTGCCGGTGCTGGGGACCAACCCCTGGGGCTTCGCCATCCCGCGCACGGCCACCCACGCCATCGTGCTTGACATGGCCCTGACGATGTCCGGCAAGGGCATGATGCGCTGGTACCAGCAGGAGGGGCGGGCGATGCCCGCCAGCTGGGCGCTGACCCCGGATGGCCGCGAGACCACCGACCCCGCCGAGGCCATGGACGGCCCGGTGTTGCCCATCGGCGAATACAAGGGCTATGGCCTTAGCCTGGTCAGCGACGTGCTGGCCGGGGTGATGACCGGCGCGCTCTTCGGCATGAGCGTTTTTCAGGACGACCGCAATTTCGACGTCGGCCACATCATGGTCGCCATCGATCCGCAGGCCTTTATGGGTGAAGCGGAATTTCAGGAACGACTTGAAGAGCTGGTCGCCGAGGTCAAGGGCGCGCCGGCGATCGACCCGCAGCGGCCCATCCTGCTCCCGGGCGAGATCGAGTTCAGACGGATGGAAGAAAGGCAGCGCGACGGCGTACCGGTCGCGCGCAAGACCGTCGAGGGATTGCGTGAACTGGCGCAAATGCTGGACGTGGACTTTCCGCTTTAGCAGCAGGATGCGAACAGGAGTAGCTTCGTGACACAGGCAATGAAATTTGGCAACGTGAGCGTGATGCCGGGCGAGACCGCGCGTGGCGGCATTCCCGTCAATCCGGACATGTTCCCGCGCGAGCGGGAGATCCCCCTGATTGTGGTGCGCGGCGCTTCCGATGGCCCTGTCCTCTGGCTGAACGGGGCGACGCACGGCGACGAGCCCGAGGGCCCCTTCTCCATCTTTCGCGCCCTGGAGCAGGTTGACGCAGAGCAACTGCGCGGCACGATCGTCGCCGTGCCGGTGATGAACGTTCCGGCCTTCACGGCCGGCACCCGCGGCGATCCGCTGGACGGCTTCGCCTACGACATGAACCGGCTCTATCCCGGCAAGGCCGACGGCTACCCGACCGAGCGCAGCGCCCATGCCCACTGGCTGGCCATGAAGGACTGCTGCGATCTGCAGATCAACATCCATTCCGGCGGCGAGCATTCCTACCTGGCGCACATGATCTTCGCCTCGGACAACCCGGCCAGCATGGAACTCGCGGCGGCCATGGGCTCCGGCTGGCCGCTGGTCTTCCGCAGCGGCACGGGCGGCGCCAACCCCTCCTCGGCCATCGCGGCGGACGGTCGCGCCGGCATCACCGTCGAACTGGGCGGCAACTGCCGCACCCTGGGCGCCGATTTTCACGGCATCGCCAACGACCTGGCGGAGGGCTATCTGAACGTCCTGCGTCACTACGACATGATCGATGGCGAGGCGAGCTACGAGGGACGCTGGCATACGGGTTACCAGATTCCCCTGCTGGCGCCGGCCACCGGCATGTACGTCGGCAACCCGGAATTGCCCTTTGAGACTCTCGTCCCCGCCGGGACGCTGATCGGATCGATTTACGATCTCTACGGCGACGTCATCGCCACAGTGAACGCGCCGCAGGATGGCCTCATCTTTGGCATGCGCTCGCGTCCCTCGGTGCTGGAAGGACACTGGTGTTGTTTCTTCGGCGTGGTGGAGGAGACAGTCACCAGCCTGACCTGAGCGCGGAACAACTGGCTATGGGGGTTGACATGGAAAGCAGGGCAGAGAGACGTCGCGGCCTCATCCCCGAAGACCTGATGAACTTCCGCTGGCTGGAAGAAATCGTCCTCGCGCCGGATGGCAGCATGGTGGCCTACAGCGTGCGCGAACCGGACGGCGAGGCCGACGGCTACCGCGCGCATCTCTATCTGCGCCGCCTCGACGAAAGCAGCCCGCGCCGCCTGACCAGCGGCGCCTGCCGCGTCTCCTCGCTGGCATGGAGCCGCGACAGCGCGCAACTGGCCTGGAGCCACAGCACGGCCGATGGCTGTTCTGTGCGCATCTGGCAGGTGGCGGAGGCCCGACGCCACGTCATCCCCCTGGGCGACGAGCCGTTGAGCGGCCTCGACTGGTCGCCGGACGGAGTCCATCTGGC
>DAOUIB010000514.1:0-1903 GCA_034428275.1 Anaerolineae bacterium | reverse complement strand
CTGCGTGTTGTGGCGCAGGCCCATGTCGTGCATGGCATACAAAATGCGGCGATGCACCGGCTTGAGCCCGTCGCGGGCATCCGGCAACGCCCGCGCCACGATCACGCTCATGGCGTAATCGAGGTAACTGCCGCGCATTTCCTCGTTGATGTTTATGGCACGGATTTCGCCGGAATCGGCCACTGTCAGGTCCCGTTTCTGCAGGTTTTTGACCGTCTGGATTATACCTGTCGGGCCGCCCG
Organism: Anaerolineae bacterium; assembly: GCA_034428275.1. Taxonomy (GTDB): domain Bacteria; phylum Chloroflexota; class Anaerolineae; order Aggregatilineales; family Phototrophicaceae; genus JAGWBD01. The sequence goes on along the minus strand of DAOUIB010000514.1, from coordinate 1,661 downwards.
TAAGCGACCCTCAGTACCTCTCGCGCAACCGCGACCCGCGCCGGCGGCCGCTCAACTGGCGCGCAACCAGCGCCCTTCAACCAGCCTGAAGAAGACCGCAACCGTGCCGCTGGCGTCCCGGACCCGGGCGCGCAAGAGCGCGCTGCCATCCGACGCATTGACCGGCGCGACCTCGTCGATCGCAAGCGCGCCGACGAATTCCCCGGCCACCAGTCGCGCCCTGGCGAGTACGCCCAGCGCGTCGTCGCGCAAGTCATACAGCGCCAGAAAGGCGTCGACGTTACCGGCAAGGCGGGTCGCCGCCTCCTGTTCCAGCTGCCACTGCAAGAGATCGCGCCAGTCGAGCGCCGCCTCATGCAGATCGGGCTCCGCCGTGACCCGGGCGACCAGGTCCAGTGTGGCATCTGGCTCAAGGCCCTGAACAAGGGCCGAGAGCGAGTCGTCCCCGTAATTTGCCGACAGACTCTGAAGCAGCTGCTGGCCGCTGTCCCGCTGCAGCAGTCGGTCCGCCAACCAGGCGCCGGCCGACTCATGCAACCAGCCTGCCTCAGTGGACCAGTCGGGTCCCGGCTGCCCGGCAATCTCCCGTACCAGACGCTGCGCCAGGAGTGTCGCAATATCCGCCCTCAGACCGGCGCCCGGCACATCGCCCTCGCGCGCAAGCCCGGCCCTGGGCGAGGGCAACAACAAGAGCCAGGAGTCCGCCGTAGACCAGAGCGGGACGCCCGGCCGGGCGAGGACCTGAACATTTAGCTCAGGCACTGCAGCGCAATTCAGTAAGCGGCAGGCGCTCTCCAGCCACGACTCAAGCTGCGGGGCCAGCGCGTCAACCAGGGGCGCATCGATGTCGTCATAGTCGATGCGCAATCCTCCTGCCCGGTGGCTGCGCTCGTGCCCGCGCCAGCCGGCCTGCGGCGATACATGGCGCCAGGCATCCCCACTGCGGCGGTAATACCAGGTGTGCAACCAGGTCTCACCATTGATGATTTCTTCAACCTGCACCCAGGCATCGTCGCCACCAATGGCCAACGCGACGACCTCGCCGCCCAGAGCATTGCTCTCCACCTTGCGCACTTGCCAGGCATCGAAGGTTTCCCGCCAGACCAACTGACGCGCCGGGTCCTCGCCGTCCTGGAATTGCTGGTAGGCCTGAAGGTCGCCCAGGCGCAGGGCCGTGATTTCCGCCTCTACGCTGGCGCGCAGGAGGTTTTCCTGTTGCGCATCCACTTCGCGCAGGCGCAGATGAAAACCGGCGGCGACCAGGGCCAGCACCAGCAGGAGAAAGACAAGCCGCGCCAGACCCTTCCAGGGTCGCCATCTGCCGCGACCTCCGACCGCGCCAGATTGCGTTTGCTCGTCGGCAGCGTCGACATCCCACTTGAGTTCAATGCCCATCGGACAGCTGTGGCCCCTGCATCACCTCGCCGCTGTATATTCTGTGCAATTGCCCGTTTTCTCCGCGCAGCAGCAAGGCCCCGTCCCGGCCAAGTGCCTCGGCCACGCCGCTCACTCCGTTCAATTCAAGCGGGCCGGTCGGCAGTTTCACGCGCTGGCGCCAGGCGCCATAAAGACAGTCGCCGTCCGTTTGCCCCAGCCAAAAATCGGCGTGACTGACCAGCAGCGACAGCAGGCGTGCCCGGTCCAGACGGCGGCCACAGGCT
>DAOUIB010000513.1:0-1876 GCA_034428275.1 Anaerolineae bacterium | reverse complement strand
TAGCCGCGCGCGGAGCGACCCTGGCTGATGCCCAGCGCCATTCCGCGAAAGAGGGCCAGCGTCGCCAGGGTCATGATCAGGGGCGGGACGCCGACGCGTACGATGAAAAGACCGTTGACAAGGCCGCAAAGGACGCCGGTCAACAGCGCCACGACGATGGCATATTCCAGCGGCAGTCCCCAGTTCTGCCAACTGTGGCCCAGCATGATGGCGCTCAGGCCGAAGATCGACCCGACCGACAGGTCGATGCCGCCCGTGATGATGATGTAGGTCATGGGCAATGCCAGCAGACCGATTTCGGTCAGCAGGCGGCCCTGGTTGAGCAAGTTGTCGACCGTCAGGAACACATCCGTCCGGGTTGAGAGCAACAACACCGAGAGCACAAGGATGACGAGAAGCACGCCTTCCTGACTGAAGAGCAGGTCATGAAAGCGGGAGGCCGCGCGCCGCGATTGCCCTGCTTCATTCATCGAAATCGTCTGTCATATCAATTGCCGCCTTCGTCGCAATATGTCCACCAGCACCGTCGCCAGAATAAGGACGCCCTGCACGGCCTGCAGCCAGAAGGGAGAAACGTTGATGAATACCATGGCGGAGCGAATCGTGTTGAGCAGGATGGCCGCCAGCGTGGAGCCGATCACCGTCCCCGTGCCGCCGAGAATACTCACCCCGCCGACCACTGACGCCGTAATGATGACCAGTTCCAGATTGGGGGGCACAGTGGCCTGGATGACCTGCAACTGGGTGGCAAACATCACGCTGGCTATGCCGACGAATACGCCGTTGATGATAAAGACCGACATGATGATACGCCGCTCGGAAATGCCCGAAAGGCGCGCCGCCTCGGCGTTTCCTCCCACGGCGTAAATGGCGCGGCCGGTGGCGCTGTTGCGCAACCACCACGCCGCAACAAGCGTCAGCACCAGCATGATGTATACGCCCATGGGGATGCCCAGCGGCTTTTGCTGCGACAGGGCGTATTCGGTGGGCATGCCGGTGATCCATTCCGCGTTGGTGAAGATGAGCAAACCGCCCTTGAGGATGCTCAACATGCCCAGGGTCACGATGATCGACGGTATGCGCAGCCAGGCCACGAGGAAGCCGATTAGCGAGCCCACCAGGGCGCCCAGCACCAGCGGCGTCAGCCAGGAGAGCCAGACCGGGTAACCGGCCACGACCATCGCGCCGCTGATGATGCCCAGTACGCCGATCAGCGAGCCGACGGAGATATCGATGTTGCCGGAGATGATCACCATCGAGACGCCGATGGCGGCGACGGCGATATAGGCGTTGCCTTGCAGAATCTCCGAGATATTGCGATCGGCCACGTAACGCGGGTTGAGAAGCCCGACCACGATGACCAGCGCCAGTATGCCCAGCGCCAGCACGCTTTCCTGGTGCCCAAGGACCTTGTTGATCTCATGACCAGGGACCACCTTGCGAGGCAGGGCGAATTGCGCCATCAGGGCCACCCCGGCCAACAGGGTCAGCCAGAAGCCGGCCCCCATCGAAGAAAGCAAGCCGTTTCGCCCGCTCTCCGCCAAATCCACAAAAAAAGTGACGTGATAGACGAGACCCAGCAGGCCGGCGACCAACATGACCAGCGCCAGCGCGCGGGATAGTTGCGGTGAAAAGATGCTCCACAACGCGACTCCCAGGGCAACCAGGGCGGCGATAGGAGGCAGGGACAGCCCCTGGCGCTGAATGTCAAGCTCGTTTGCCGAGCGTTCGGCAGCAATGACCCGGGCCAGGGTCGGCCCCAGTTCCGGCTGGTGTATCCAGGGAAGGACTGCCCAGGCAAGCAGCATGACCAGACTGATCACTAACAGGGCGATCCGGACCGGCGTCACGCGCTGCAGGGCGGCGACTCCCGCCT
>DAOUIB010000512.1:0-11986 GCA_034428275.1 Anaerolineae bacterium | reverse complement strand
CTGCCGGCTCACCCGGCCCCAGGCGCGGCGCTTCGCCGCCCTCGTCGCGCGCCGCGCGCAGGGCGAACCCCTGGCTTACGTCCGCCGCCGCCAGGCCTTCTTCGACCGCGACTTCCACGTGTCGCCGGCCGCGCTCATCCCGCGGCCCGAGAGCGAACAGCTGCTCGAACTGGCCCTCGCCCATACAGCGCAGGATTTCAGCGGAACAGTGGCGGAGGTCGGCACGGGAAGCGGCGCCCTGGGGATTGCATTTGCCGCGCTGCGGCCCCGCTCGCGCGTCATTTTGACGGACATCAGCCCGGCGGCGCTGGCCGTGGCGCGCGTCAACGCCCGCCGCCACGGCCTGCGCCCGACCTTTCTCCAGGGCGACCTGCTGCTACCCCTGCTGGCGCGGCGTCTACGTGTGGACCTGCTGCTGGCCAACCTGCCCTACGTCCGCAGCGGGGACCTGCCGGGGCTGGAAGTCAGCCGCCACGAACCATGGATCGCCCTGGACGGCGGATCGGACGGCATGGCCCTCATCCGGCGGCTGTTGCGGGATCTGCGTTGCGTCTGTCAACCCGGCGCGCTGGCCCTGCTGGAGATCGGCATGCTGCAGGGCGCGGAGGCGCTGCGCCTCGCCAGGGCCCTGCGGCCGCGTCAGGCGCGGGTGCTGCAGGACCTGGCCGGCCTCGACCGCGTGCTGCACGTGAAGCTTTAGCGGGCCGTAAGCAAGCGCCAGAATGACTCCTGGTCAACAGCGATCACCCTTGACCAAAGTGTAGGTGAAGTGCCCTTCATTGTCGTTGCGGTTGTTCTCCGGAATAGCGCCGTCATGGTTGATGAAGGCCTTCATGATGTGTTGCTCATTGAAATGGAAACTGATTGAAAACTGGGCGCTGGCGCTTACGGTCTGGCCGGGATCGATGGGCGGGAAGGTGCCGTGCGCCACGGCCTCAATGCTGTCCAGCCGGCCGCCGTCCCGTTTGGTGGCGTAGTCCTGGAAGCGCACGCTGCCGCCCGGCGAGCGCGACGAGCCGTGATTGGCCACGTCGATCTCCACCTGGAAGCCCACATTGCATTTGATCTGGCCGTCCGACTGGTTGTGGCGCATCGCGCCGGCCACCAGATTCACGTTGCCGACGACCACTTCCGGCGCCGCAGTCGGCGGGATCGCCGTGGGTTGCGGCAGGGGCGGCCCCCAGATCGCCGGCAGATCGTCGATGTTGCCGCTGATTTCCAGCAGGCTGCCGAAGACCCAGCCCTCGCCGTTGTAATACTTGATCTTGTACCAGGTCTTGTGAATGTTGACCGCCAGCAGTTCGACCTGGTCGCCGGCCCCGATGCTGCCGATCGGCGGCGCGAAGCGCGTATCCGGGCCGGCGCGCACGTAAGCGCCGCGCAGCACCCGCGCCATCGGCTGGTCGGAGGTGGGTTCCGGCGCCTCGGTGGGCTCTGTGGGTGGCGGCGCTTCCTCGGGCTCCTGCGGCTGCTCGCCGCCGCCATCCGTATCGGCCGGACTGCCGCCAGGCCCGCGGTCGCCCGTCAGCCCGCCCTGGCCGATCACCGTCACGGTGACGCTGGCGGGCGCGCTGCTGCTGCCATCGCTGCGCGCGGCGATCACGCTCAGCAGGTGTGAGCCGGCGCCGGAGGCGGTCCAGCTGCTGGAGGCGATGAAGGTGGCGGCGCCGTCGCTGTTGGGGCTGTCCTGCGAATCGAGGAGCTGGTTGTCCACGGCGAAGTCCACCCGCGCCAGGTCCGCGCCGGCGTTACGCACCTGCACCTGAATGTTGACCGCCACGCCCTCGAGATAGGTCGAGTTGGGCATGGGCGACAGGATCTCCACCTGCGGCGGTCCGCTGATCTCCTGCACCTGCGGGCCAGGCGACACGGTCAGGTTGCAGGCAACCAGCAAGGATAGCAAGATGAGGGCAGACAAGGCTACCGCAGCGTTCGCGAATGGCCTCATTGTGGTTCTCCCGTGCCCACAGGCAACCTGCCTTGCCTCTATCCTGCCGCAGACCGGGATTCAACGCAAGTGGGCAGGACTAGAGGCTGTGAAAGGCGCCGGTCTCCAGCACGTCTACCGGCACCCCCTCCAGTTCCCGCGGCACGAGTTCGGCCGTCGCCAGGCTGGCGCGCGGCAGCTTGCGCGCCACCATCACGACCAGCGCGACCTGGTCCGTAAACTGGCCCTGGCGCTTGCGCAGGCCGACGGCCGTCCCCACCACGTTCGGCAGGGCCATCAACTGCTCGTTGTACTTCTCCTGTATGCGGATCGCCCGGCGCGTCTGCCGGTCCTGGTCCATGGCGGCTCCTCAGAGAGTCACTTCCAGCGCTTCCAGCAAGGGCCGGATCGGCGTGAAGATCGTCGCCTGGGTGGAACCGGCGAAAAGCAGCCCGACCGCCACCCTGTCTTCAGCATCCACGACCAACGCGCCGGAATCGCCCCCCAGGCTCATCGGCGTTGACAGCACCTGGCCCGTGAAACGCGCCGATTTCTTGCCATAGGAGACGTTGACGGTGGCGTTCAACAACATGATCTTCCCCTTCGTCAGGTCGGTGGTGCGCCCGGTCTTGCGCACGGCCATGCCCAGTTTCGCCGTACGCGTGCCGCGCACGCGGCCGATGCCGCGAATGTCGGGGTTGAACATCGCCAGGTCCACCGGCCGCGCCAGCGCCGCGTCGAAATTGTTGCCGCTGGACAGGGCCGCCTGCTGCGCGGCCAGCGCCGACTCCGGCGCGATGGCCGTCTGCACGCGCCAGTCCGAGCCGTAGAGTTTGTTCATGGTGTTGATCATGTTCACCAGAATGCGCAGAAAGCGGCCGGCGTTGTTGGCGGGCCGGACGCGTCGCGTCGGCTGCCGCCGGGGCGGCGGCTCGCCGATGAAGTGCAGCGGGATGAAACGCTCCAGATGCGCCACCACGTCGGCCGGGTTTTTGCCGCCGTCGCTCGGCGCGGGTTGCAGCACGGGGTCGCCCGAACGCGCGTCGTTGGCGTTGGCCAGCACGTGATTGTTGGAAAGGATGAGACGTTCGCCGCTCAGGCGGTCGGTGACCAGCGTGCCCAGCGTGCCCGCCGTCACCTGGTAGTGACCGATGCTGACGCCGGCCGGCATGCTGGGTCGAAAGCGGTCGCGCGGGGTGGCCAGCGCGCGCAGGTAACCCACTTCATAAACGTCGGTGCGAATCCCGTCGATGGAGCGCGGCACGCGATCGCGCCGCGAGAGCGCCGCCACCGGCAGTTTGCGTTCCACCAGCACCACGACGGCCTGCTCACCGGCGCTCTCGACCTTGTTGCCCTTGTTGCCCACCGCCACACCGACGACGTTGGCGCGCCGCAGCAGGTCGCCCTGGGCTGCCCGCTGCGCGCGTAGCGCCTCTTCAACGCTCATGCATCCGCTCCCGCGGCCAGCGCCTGCGCGCCGCATTGTAGCATGTGCCGACCTGAATACTTTATGAACGTCCTGCACGGCGGGCGGCGGCGCTGGTATGATAGCCTCGTGCCGATGCAGCGGAGTACCTCGCGCGTGACCCGAATCCCGTTCACCCTGCTGCTCCTGCCGGCCCTGTTCCTGCTGCCGGTCGCCTGCAGCAGCGGCCCGGAGCGCGAGATCAGCCCCGGCGAGACGCTGCTTGAGCGGGACTTTTCGGAGCCGAACAGCTTTGAGGAAGGCATCTACACCGACGCCTCACTGCGCGTCGACGACGGCCGCTACCTGATTAGCGTCAACAGCGGCGACAGCGAAATCTGGTGGGGGCAATGGGGCGACACCCTGGATAACGTGGTCATCGACGTCGACGTCGAGCAGATCAGCGAGCGCGAGGAAGCCGCCTGGGGCGTGGCCTGCCGCCTGCGCGGCCAGGTGGGCCAGCAAATGGAGAGCGAGCCCCTGCTGGATCTCCTGACGCTTGGCGAGGCCGGCCAGGGTGAGGATGCGCCGGACGTCGCGCTGGAGCCGCCGGCGGCGGCCGCCATCGCCAATGGCGACGGTTATTTCTTCCTCATCCAGGGGAGCGGCAACTGGGGCATTTTCCGCGCGCGCGGCCGCGACGTCGTCCCCCTCAGCGACTGGACGGCCTCGGACCTGGTCCGGCGCGGCCGCGGCGCGCGCAACCACCTGCGCGCCGTCTGCGCCGACGATTACCTCGCCTTCTACATCAACGAGGAGTTCGTGGCGGAAGTGGAGGACAACAGCTTCGCCAACGGCCAGGTCGGGCTGGCGGCGACCGCCTTCAATCGCCTGGGCGTCGAGGTCGGCTTCGAAAATCTCGTCGTCAGTGAGGCCATCGGCGGCTGAACCCGTCGCCAGGCCGCCAACGCCGCAAGCCGGTCAGTCTCTTTTTGACAAATGCGCCAAATCCCCCTAGTATGAGAGACATGATACCCGGATGTTGTGACAGCAACGTTCGCAGGGTCCGACGACGCGCGCGGGGCACATGGCCTGCGCGTGTTTTGATTCCGTCCGGAGCGGCGGAACGGGGAGCAATTCATGGACTATGGCATGATCAGTCAGATCGAAAAGGCGCGCCTCTATGCCGAGGAACCGGAGCGCGTGACCTTTCGCAGCCTCGACATCCACTTCGACGGCGACAACGACGCCTACTGCGTCACCCTCGCGGAAGATGGCTGGCGTTGCAGTTGCCAGGGCTTTGAGGCCCATCGCATCTGCCCGCACGTCATGGCGCTGGAACGCCTTTTGCGACCCATGCTGCCCCTGCCGCCCCTGCCCTACGCGCCCGGCCAGAACGTCGTCAGCGACGTCGAGAAGGCCAGTCGCTACGCCCAGGAAAGCGACCGCATCCGCGTGCGCGCCTTCGAGGCGACCATGCGCGGCCTCAACAGCGACCACGAGGTCGGCTACGGCGACGGCAACTGGCACTGCGACAGCGATTCCTTCCGCCGCCGCGGCGTCTCCAGCCACACCATCGCCATGGAGCGTCTGCTTGGCGGCATGTTTCGCGTGAAAGACGAACCGGCGGCATGAGTATTTGACAAGTACGACCATTCCTGCCAGTATCCTGACGACAAAGGCACAGGGGTGCCGGCCGACGGCGGGCTGCAGTGACCCGTCAGCGCCCGGCCGCCGCTTACCCGGGAGGAGCGCGGACTTGGCTGTCTTGATGGAGGTCAACAACCTCGTTACGAGGTTCTATACCCAGGAAGGCACGGTCTACGCCGTTAACGACATCTCCTACCAGCTGCAGGAAGGCGAGACCCTCGGCGTCGTCGGCGAAAGCGGCAGCGGCAAGAGCGTCCACTCTCTCTCGATTATGGGGCTCATCCCCAGCCCGCCCGGCAAGGTCGAAAATGGCGAGGTCATCTTCCGCGGGCGGGACCTGTTGCAACTGCCGCCGGACCAGATGCGGCTCGTGCGCGGCGCCGAAATCGCGATGATCTTTCAGGACCCCATGACCTCGCTCAATCCGGTGCTGACCATCGGCTCGCAGATCACCGAAGCGCTGAAGCTGCACATGGGCATGAACAACAACCAGGCCAACGAGCGCGCCGCCGAGTTGCTGTCGCTGGTCGGCATCCCGGATGCGGCCAGCCGCCTCAACAACTATCCGCACCAGTTCTCGGGCGGCATGCGCCAGCGCGTGATGATCGCCATGGGCCTCTCCTGCAACCCCAAGCTGCTCATCGCGGACGAACCCACCACGGCGCTCGACGTCACCATCCAGGCGCAGATCATTGACCTCGTGAAGCGCCTGCGCGAGGAATTCGACATGGCGATCATCTGGATCAGCCATGACCTGGGCGTGGTGGCCGGCATCGCCGACCGCATCATCGTCATGTACGCCGGCACCATCGTCGAGAGCGGCATGGTCGAGGAAGTCTTCGCCGACACACGCCACCCCTACACCCTGGGCCTGCTGCAGTCCCTGCCGCGCATGGACCGCCGCTCGCAGCGTCTGATTTCCATCGAGGGCTCGCCGCCGGACATGCGCAACCCGATTGCCGGCTGTCCCTTTGTGGACCGTTGCCCGGTGAGCATCGATCGCTGCGCCACGGAAACGCCCGTGCTGGAAGGAGTTCCCGAGGGCCACCAGGACCACATGATGGCCTGCTGGGTCGACGTGCGCGAGCTCGACATCGTGGCCGCCAGTGAAGGAGCGAAGCAGACATGAGCGCAGTGGCCGGGCAAACAGTTTCCCGCAACGCAGCGGAAGGCGACGCGGACGGGCGCGTGCTGGTGCGCGTGCGCAACCTGAAGAAGCATTTCCCCATCACCTCCGGCATCGTCATCCAGCGCCAGGTCGGCGCCGTCAAGGCCGTCGACGACATCAGCTTCGATATCTTCGAGGGCGAGACCCTGGGCCTTGTGGGCGAATCCGGCTGCGGCAAGAGCACCACCGGGCGCACCGTCCTGCAGCTTTACGAACCGACCTCCGGCTCGGTGCAACTGCGCGTCGACGGTGAACTGCAGGAACTGACCGAAATGAAGGGCGAGGACCTTCGTCGCATGCGCCGCCGCATGCAGATGATCTTCCAGGACCCCTACGCCTCGCTCAACCCGCGCATGTCCGTCGGCCGCATCGTCAGCGAGCCGCTGCGCATCCACAAGACCATGGAGCGCAACGAACAGGAAGGCTACGTGGAACACCTGCTGGAGCGGGTGGGCCTCAACCCCTACTTTGTCAATCGTTACCCCCACGAGTTTTCCGGCGGCCAGCGCCAGCGCATCGGGATCGCGCGCGCCCTGGCGCTGGAACCCGGTTTCATCGTGGCTGACGAGCCCATCTCCGCGCTGGACGTCTCGATTCAGGCCCAGGTCGTCAACCTGCTGGAAGACCTGCAGGAAGAACTGAACCTGACTTACCTCTTCATCGCTCACGATCTCAGCATGGTGCGCCACATCTGCGATCGCGTCGCAGTGATGTACCTCGGCAAGATCGTCGAACTGGCGCCCGCCAACGAACTCTACGAGAATCCCCTGCATCCCTATACCCAGGCCCTGCTCTCGGCCGTGCCCGTGCCGGACCCCATGCGCGAGAAGCGGGCCCAGCGCATCATCCTCACCGGCGACGTGCCCAGTCCTTCCAATCCGCCCGAGGGCTGCAACTTCAACACCCGCTGCCCCGTGCGTTTCGGCCTCTGTTACGACGCGCCCGACCCCGGCCTCATCGAGGCCACGCCCGGTCACTACGTCGCCTGTCACCGGGTCGGCTAACCGGCGCGACCCAATGTGAGCGTCACCGACAGCGATGCCGGCGACACGACTGCCGGAGTTTCGCAGGATGCAGACGCCGGTGACGGCGCGACCCGTCCGGTCGCCGCCCTTCGTCAGCTTTTTGAACTTGCGCTTGAGCCGCCGTCAGGACCTGTCGCGCCGGGGGGGCGCAGCAGCGTCCGGCTCGTCATCCGCAATGAAGGGGAGGCCCCGGCGCGCTACCGCCTGAGTCTCGAGGGCATCCCGGAAAGCTGGTCCCTGTACGACTCCCTGACGGCGACGATTTTACCAGGCGCAACCACCCTCCATTACATCCTGCTGCACCCGGGATGGCATCCGGACTTCCCGCCGGGCGCGCACAACCTGGTCCTGCGCGTGGAGCCGACGCACGCGCCACAGGCCGCCCGCGAAAGGGAATTCTCGCTGGAATTGCTGCCCGGCAGCGGTTTCGGCATGGCGCTGGAACAGGACGAAAACCTGCTCCGGCTTCTGCTGCACAACCACGGCAACGCGCCCCTGCCCCTGCAACTTGGCGCGCTGGCGCCGGCCGACGTCATGGCGCCCGAATTGCCCGCCGGCCCCCTGACCCTCGCGGCCGGTGAACTGCGCAGCCTGCCCTTGCGCCTGCCCGCCCGCGCCCGTCCCCTGTTTGGCAGAAGTCGGACCATCGAATTCACCATTGAGGCCCACTCGCTGGACGAGGCCGGCTTTGTGCTGGCCCTGCCCGCCCGCCTGCAGGTCGACCCGCGCGTCGACTGGCGTTTCATCCCGCTGCCGCTCCTGCTCATTGTGGCGCTCGCCCTGGTCCTGCTCCGCAGCCCGGTCGCCCCGCCCGTCATACTGGACTTCCAGAGCAACAGCAGACTGCTGCCGCAGGGCGAGGCGCTGGTCCTCGACTGGCAGGTCCAGGACGCCGCGACCCTGCAGCTCGAAGTCAACGGTCAGCGGCAGGACCTGCCGACGACGGCGCCCCCCGGCGGCTACCGGATCGAAACGCTCAATCTGGAGGGTGAGCTTGCGCTTCAGTTGCTGGCCCGCAACGGCGACCTCGGCGCCAGTCAGCAACTGGACGTCACGGTCTTCCAACCCCTGCAGGTCCTCGACTTCAGCGCGGCGCCGCCGACCCTGCTGCGCCACGTGGTCCAGACCCTGTCGCTGCGCTGGGACGTCCCCGGCGCGCGACAACTGCGGATCGACGGCCCGGAGGCCCTGGCCAGAGGGGGCCTCGAGGCCAGCGGCGCGCTCGAAGATCTGTCGCTGCTGGCCGCCGACGACCTGACCCTGACTCTGGTCGCCACGGACGCCTGGGGCAATCTGCTGGAGCGGCCGCTCGTCCTGCCGGCCTTCACGCCCACCTGCCGGGTGAAAAGCGACCCCCTGCTCCTCTATGGTCAGCCACAGCCGGACGCGCAGCCGCTGGGGCAACTCGAGGCCGGCAGCCAGGTGCAGGTCGACGGCCGGGACCCGGACGGCCTCTGGCTGCGGCTGCTGACCGACGCGCCGGAGGCCTGGGGACGGCTGGAAGGGCTGGAATGCGTGGATTTCGCGCCGGACGACCTGCGCGTGCTGGAGCCCGGTCGCGGCTGAGCGCTTTCAGGTGATGGGCACCATGTGAATGATGGTGACGCCGCTGCCGCCCTCGCCGGGATGCGCTTCCGTCACCTTGGCGATGAGCGGATGGTCCCTGGCGCGGTCGCGCACGGCCTTGCGCAACGCGCCGGTGCCCTTGCCGTGAATGATGCGGCCGAAGGGCAGGCCCGCCGTCCAGGCGGCATCCAGCCAGGTCTCGAAACGTTTCAGCGCTTCCTCCACCCGCTCGCCGCGCAGGTCCAGCTCCAGCCCCGGTGCCTTGCCCTTGGGCGCCACGGGGTCGGGCGAGGCCTCGTAGCGGCGCCCGCCGCCGCGCTGCATGCCGGGGCCTTCCAGTTGCGGCCGCCGGCGTAACTCATGGACGCCCGCGCGCACGCGCAAGGCGCCCAGTTGCACCAGCGCCTCGTCGCCGTCCAGTTCGCGGATCGTGCCCTCGCTGTTGAGCGTGCGCAGCCACACGCGCTGACCTTCGCGCGGCACCCAGTCCGCTTCGGGCGCGACGACTTCGCTGACCGGCGGCGGCGCGACCTGGCCCTCAAGGTCGGCCGCCGTCTCCTGCAGCGAAGCCAGTTCCTGCAGCGGCTGACCCGCCGCGTGCAATTCACGGCGCAGGCGACGCAACTCGCGCTGGAAGCCGCGCAATTCCCCCTCCGCCTGTCGCCGCGCCGCGTTGATCACGTCGCGACGCTCGTCATCCAGCCCGTCAAGCCGCGTCTGCAACTCGTCGCGCTGTTGTTCGGCGTCCTCAAGGGCGGCGCGCAGGGCCCGGTCCTGGCGGCGAACGTCCTCGCGCGTGCGCTGGATTTCATCGAGCAAGTCGTCGGCCACCAGCTCCTCGGTGGCCACCATGTGCCGCGCCGCGTCAATGATGCCGCCATCCAGTCCCAGACGCCCGGCGATCGCCAGCGCGTTGGAACGGCCGGGCAGGCCGATGACCAGGCGATAGGTCGGCTTCAGCGTCTCCGGGTCAAACTCCACGCTGGCGTTGCGCACGCCGGGGGTCTCCACGCCGTAGATCTTCAGTTCCGGGTGATGCGTGGTGACGATGGTCGTCACGCCCCGGTCGCGCAAATGCGTCAGCAGCGCCCGCGCCAGCGCCGAGCCCTCGGCCGGGTCCGTGCCCGCGCCCACCTCGTCCAGCAGCACCAGCGAGCGGCTGTCCGCCACGGACAGGATGTCGATGGTGTTGGTCATGTGCGCCGAAAAGGTGCTCAGCGACTGTTCGATGCTCTGCTCGTCGCCGATGTCGGCGTAAATGCCGCGGAACACGCTCAGGCGGGCGTCGTCCGCCGGCAGTTGCAGGCCGCACTGCGCCATCAGCGCCATCAGACCGGCGGTCTTCAGGCACACTGTTTTGCCGCCGGTGTTGGGCCCGGTGATGACCAGCACCCATATGCTGGCGTCAAAAACAAGATCGATCGGGACGACCGGACTGCCCAGCAGCGGATGGCGCGCGCCCTGCACGTGTATGACGCTGCCCGGCGCCCCGTCGGCCGGTCGGAAGGGGACGAAGATCGGTTCGCAGGCGGCCATTTGCTCCGCATAACGCGCGCGCGCCAGCACCAGGTCCAGCTGGGCCAGCACCTCCACCGTGCGCACGATGGACTCGGCTTCCTCGCCGACGTGGGCGCCCAGCGCCGCCAGAATGCGACGGATCTCCTTTTCCTCTTCCAGTTGCAATTCGCGCCAGGCGTTGTTCAGTTCGACCGTCGCCAGGGGCTCGATGAACAGGGTCGCGCCGCTGGCCGAAGAATCGTGCACGATGCCCGGAATGCGGCCCTTGAAGCCGGCCTTTAGCGGGATGACGTAACGACCGCCGCGCGTCGTGACCAGCGCTTCCTGCAAAAAGGGGCGGTGCTCGCTGCTGGCGACGATGCGCTGCAGGCGCGTGATCAGGCGTTCGTGCGCCAGCTTGAGGTCCCGGCGCAGAATCGCCAGGCGCGGGCTGGCGTTGTCGCGTATGTCGCCATTTTCGGTCAGCGCGGCGCTGATGGCGGCCTGCAGTTCGCTGCATTCCTGCGCCTCGACAATGAGCTCCGCCAGCAGCGGGTACTGTGAGCGCAGGCGGCCGATGCTGCGGCGCAGGGTCGTGGCGCGGCGCAGGGTCTGGCGGATATCCAGCAGGGTTGCCGGGTCGCAGTGGATTCCGCGCGTCGCCAGCAAGGCCGGATCGCGCACGTCGCGCGCGCCGCCCAGCGACACCTCGCGCTGTTCCAGCAGGATGCGCGCCTCGGCGGTCTCCCGCTGCCACTGCGCAGCCTCGTCGAAATCGCCGGTCGGCACCTGCTCGCGCGCCAGCTGCGCCCCGGCGGAGAAGGAACAGTGTTCCGCCAGTTGCTCCAGCACCTTGTGCAGTTCCAGCGCCTGCAGCGCCTTCGCGTTCATTTCAGCGTTCCATAGCCAGCCGCAGGCAGTATACATGCCGACCCGGGGAAATACAGCGGCCCCGGCCCGCGCCGCCCGCCCCGCCCTGCCCGTGCTAGAATGGCCGCATGGACGATGCCCTGCGCGTGTTGCATTTCGCGGACCTGCACCTCGGCGTCGCGAATTACGGGCCGGTCGACCCGCAGAGCGGCCTCGGCGCGCGCGCGCAGGACTTTCTGCAGCGCCTCGACGACCTGGTGGACCTGGCCCGCGAACACGACGTCGACCTGACGGTCTTCGCCGGCGACGCCTTTCACAGCCGCTCGCCCAACCCCACCCTGCAACGCGAGTTCGCCAGACGCGTGCAGGCCCTGGCGCGCCAGGCCCCGCTCCTGCTGCTGGCCGGCCGCCACGACCTGCCCTTGCAGCCGCGCCGCGCCGGCAGCCTCGAGCTCTACGCCACCCTGGCCGTCCCCGGCGTCCTCGTCTGCAGCGACTATGAGGTCCGGCAAATCGACACGCGGCGGGGAGCGCTGGCCGTCTCGACGGCGCCCTGGCCGCAACGCGCGCGCCTCCTGCCTGAAGCGCGCGGCGCCGTGTCAAGGGCCGAACTGGAGGAGGCCCTGGCGGCCCGCCTGAAGGCCCTGGCGGCGGAAGCCGACCGCCTCGACGTGCCGCGGCTGCTGATCGCGCACCTCGCCGTCAGTGGCGCGCAGCCTGGCAGCGAGGCCGGCTACATCCCCGGCGACGCGCCGGCCGTCCCGCTCGACGTGCTGGCCGACCCGCGCCAGGATCACGTGGCCCTCGGCTACCACCATCGCCACCAGGACCTGACGGAGGGGCGCGCGGAGCAGCCTGCCGTGGTCTGCAGCGGCGCC
>DAOUIB010000511.1:0-14121 GCA_034428275.1 Anaerolineae bacterium | reverse complement strand
ACCTGGGTGCCCGTCGCCCGGGCGACTGCGGTGGCTTGCGCGTCGAGCGCGGCCCTTTGCTCCACAGCGATCTGTGTGGCGGTGGCTTCGGCCACTTTCGTCGCCAGTTGCTCTTCGGCGACCTGAGTCGACGTAGCGCGGGCCGCCGTCGTCGCCGCAATTCGCTCGCGGTTTCTTTGGACGAGCGCGGTGGAGCGGGCGGATGCAGTGGCCTGGCCCTCTATGGCGGCCTGCGTTCCGGTCGCCCGGGCGAATGCAGTGGCTTCCGCCGCGGCCGTGGCCATTTGCAGGGCGGCGGCCTGGGTAGAGGTGGCCCGCGCGGCGACCGTCGCGCTGGCCCGGGCGCGATTCTGCGACGCGACTTGCGTCGAGCGCGCCGCTGACGTGGCGCGTCGCTGGATGGACGCCTGGGTCGCCTCGCGGTAGGCCAGGGCCTGGGTGGCGGTCTGCGCCGGCCCCGGGCTCACCGAAAAGTTGAAACTCTCTTCTCCGACGTTGCCGAACTCATCCCGGGCGCGAATAATGAGGTTGTGCTCACCGGGAGCGAGTTGCAGGATTTTCAGCGGAATGCTGTCCTCCGCCAGAACCAGCGGCTCACCGTCCAGCAGGACTTCCAGCTGGAAGTCGCTGCCCTGGCCGCTCACGGCAACGCCCAGGTCCACGTCGCGATCGATTGACGTGCCGGGCGGCAGGTCTTCAAGTTCGATTTCCAGCGAAAGGCGCGCGACCTCGAATTCCAGCGAGGCGGTCTCAACCTGGCCGCCGGCGTTGCGGACGCGGACGTCGAGCCGGGCCGGGCCGGGCACCAGCTCCGCAGCATGAAGGGAAATGCGGTCATCGACGTCCGCCAGGGGGACGTCATTGAGAGCGTATTCGACGTCCGTGACCGGGAACTGGCTGCTCAGCACCGACACGCCAATCTCGGCGCTGTCTTCCAGCAGATCGCCTTCCTCAAGGCCCTCAATCTCAAAGCGGATGGGCAGGGGCGGCACAGTAAAGGAATAGTCAGGCCTGCTGGTCACACCCCCGGTGTTGGTGACCTCCAGTTGCAGGCTGTGCTCACCTGGCTCGAGAATGTTGGGATCAATGGTGAATTCCAGCGCGGCGTCGAGGGGGAGGGCGCTGCCATCATCCAGGCGCCAGTTGGCGGAGTCGAGGGGCGTTTGGCCGCCGACTTCGAGGGTATAGGTCTCCGCTTCATCCAGCTCACCGCCCGGCACCGGATCAATGCGGATTTCGGGCGGCAGGGCGGCGACGCTGAATTCCAGGGTGGCGCTGCCGCTGTCGCCATCGCGGTCCGTCGCGCTGAAAGTCAGGCTGTGGTCGCCGGGGCTGAGCGTCACCGGATCAACCAGCACGGTGAAGGGTGGGCCGACGACCGTTTCCGGTCGCTCATCGTCCATCGCCACGGCCACGCCCGCAATCCCGTCATCCGCGACGATTTCGGGCATGATTTCCAGGGGTTCGCTTACGGGCTGGTCGACGGGCGCGAAGTTAAATACCGGCACGGGTACCGGAGCGCGCAATCTGCCGCTGCTGCGCACCGCTCCCCAGGGCGTGTCCACTTCCAGCTCGAGTTGCCAGACCCGGCCATCCAGCGGCACGTCCACGTCCAGCGTTAAGTCGTACTGTGTGCGCAGCAGGTCGGCCAGGCCGGTATAAATGTCGTTCAATTCCTGCGGGGACGGCGATTCGCTGAAGAAAGCGTTGGTGTCCGTGGAAATTCGTTCCAGATAAGTGCGGTCCGCGCCATAGCCGAGCCCGATCGTGTATACGGGCACGCCTTCCACCACGGCTGTCCGGTTCACCTGTGCCCTGTTGACCCTTGATCGCTCCAGGTCGTCATAGTGCACACCGTCACTGAGCAAAATGATGGCGCGGCGCGGGTTGTCTATGGCGGCCGTTAGCTGGATCGCCTGCAACGTGGCGTCATAGAGCAGGGTTTTGCCGCCGTAGGCCAGCGAGTCAATGACGGCCAGCAGGTTTTCGCGGTCGGTCGTAAAACCCTGGACCAGGTTAACCCTGGAAGAGAAGGTCAGGACAGCGACCGGGTCATCCGCGGCCATCGAGTTGACAAAGGCTGCGGCCGCCTGCCTGGCTTCCTCAATGGGTTCGCCGGCCATGCTGGTGCTGACGTCAATGACCAGCAGGGCGCTGATGGGCACGGCTTCGGGATCGCTGAAACTGACGACGCTGCTGACCCTGGCATGAGGCGCCAGCTCACCAGTGACGCGAATGTCTTCTGCGGTCAGGTTCGGGAGCGGTTGGCCCAGATTGTCGAAGGCGTTGACCATCACGCCGACGCGCGGCAGGCCACCCGGGTTGACACCTGTGATCTCGATGCGCGGGCCCGGGGTTTCCTGGGCGAGGGACGCGCTGACCAGCAACAGGGCCAGCGTAGACACAAACAGGAACTTCCTCAATCCGCCCCCTGTTCCCAGGTGCCGTGCATCCAGGCTGTGCAACGGCGTTGCATATTAACCCGCGCAGGGGTTTCTGTAAACTGCGGATACACCGGTACCGATGTTATACTGCGGGACGAATCACCCGTATCCATCACCTGGGCAGTCGCATGGAATTGACACCGGAAGCCGTCAGGGAAATCGCCGCTCTGGCGCGGCTGGACCTGGACGAGGCTGAAGTCAGGTTGTTTGCGGAGCAGCTCTCCGCCTGTCTGGATCACTTTCGCAAGCTGCAGGGTGTGGCCAGCGACCACGTCGAACCCACCGCTTCCGTTTTGCCCCTGCGCAACGTTTTGCGCGCGGACGAGGTCGGCGCAGCATTGACGCCGAATGAAGTGATCGCCAATGCGCCGGACGCGGAAGACTTTCAGTTTCGCGTCAGCGCCGTGCTGGAGGACTGAAGCGCCTGTTCCCCTAGCCATTCCTGCAACCGGGCGCGCATGCCAAGGTCCATGTTTCGTTCGACCTGAAGCAGTCGCCTTTCGGGAATCCAGGACAGTACTTCAGCGTCAAATCTGGCCGGGTCGTCCAGCGTCGTCCTGAAGTCCCGCGGAGTCAGACCCCAGCGGCGGCTGAGAATTTCGAGAGTCAGACTGCTTTCCCGCAGCTGTCCCAAAATGAGATCGCGCATGGTCACCAGGTCGGCATCGCTGAGAAAGGGCAGCCAGGCCCGCGGTCGCGCCAGCCCCAGGGCATCGACGCTGCTGGCGGCAATCGCCGCGTAATCGCGTTCGTCGCAACGGGTCATCAACAGGGTGATGGCCAGGGCGCGCCGCCGCCGTTCGTTTACGTCGTCAATGCCCTGCATCAGGGGCCACATGATTTTCCGGGTCCAGATATCGTCCATGGCCAGGTGCGCCACGTAGCCTGCCAGAAAGATCCGCTGCGACTCATCACGGGGTTGCAGCAGGACCGGATGTCGCTCCAGCATGCGGCGCCAGGGCTGCTCGTCGATCGGCTCGTCATAGCGATAGAAGTGCGTGTCCTCGCGCGTGCCGGGCGCGTGCAGCCGTGTGGCGTCGGCGGCGATGCTGCCCAGCAAAAAGGCGGGCAGCTCCAGCGCCAGTCGGTGGCGCACACGTTCCGGCAGGTCCGGGTCGGCGAGCAGCCGCTGGGCGGCGGCAATGTGGGTGAAGGGCGTAGGCACGGTTTGCCTCAACTCTCCGGCCGCAGGGCGCGATGGAGCAGGGCGCCCAGCAAAATGCCGGGCGGGACGCCGAAGGCGAGGTTCTGCAGCATCAGGCCTGTCAACACGCCGCAAATCAGTCCCGCTGCCAGGGCGAGGGGGAGGCGTTGGTCGCTGCCTGAAATCACCGCGTGCTGTCGCTTTCGCGGAACTGCGTGTCGCGCCAGGCCGCGAAGGCGTCCTGCAACCTGAGGCGCTGGTATTTCCCCGTCGAGGTGACCGGGACGTCCTCGCCGAAAACGACCACCTTGGGGCATTTGGCGAAGGGAAGACGCGAACGGCAGTGCGCCAGGACCGCTGCTTCGTCGAGCGACGCAACGTCCTGACGCACGACCCAGGCGCCCACTTCCTCGCCGTACCAGGTGTTCGGGAAGGCGATGGCAAGACCGGCGCGTACGCCTGGCAACTCCAGCAGGACCTCCTCGATATCCAGCGGGCTGTATTTAACGCCGCCGCGGTTGATGAGCTCCTTGATGCGACCGGAGATGAAGAAGAAGCGGCGGCCAGTCTCGTCCTGCAGCCAGAAACCTTCGTCGCCGCTGCGGAACCAGCCGAAACGAAAGGTCTCCTCGTTGGCGTCGGGACGGCGAAAGTAATGTTTCATGACGTTGTGACCGCGCACACAGATTTCGCCGCGCTCGCCTTCGCCCAGTTGCCGCCCGCTACCGTCGGCCGCGAAAATCGCCATCTCGTTGGGGGCGATGGGGCAACCGATACTGGGATAGCCATGCTCCAGCAGCCAGTGGCGCCGCTCTTCCGGCGAAAGATCAATCGGCAGAAAACAGCTGTAACAGGTGGTCTCACTGAGGCCGTAACCATGCAGCAGGGTTAGATCGAAGCAGTCCTCGAATTCGCGCGCCAGGGTAAGCGCGAGCGTGCCGGCGCCGCAGATAAAATGGCGGAAATGCCTCAGGTCTGCCGCGGACAGGCCCGGCCCAAACTTGCCCTGGCCGGCCTGGCGGTAGCGCTCTGCCTGTTCAATCAGAAATTGCAGGAGCGTGGGCACCACGCTGACGACGTGCACGCCTTCATCGACGATCCGGCGCCAGAAGGCCTGCACGGAAAACTGCGCGTTGAGCACGGTTGAGCCGCCCGTCACCAGCGGCGTCACGAGTGTGACGACCGTGCCATTGACGTGATGGACGGGCAACACACACATCATGCGCTGATTGCCCGTGATGCCCTGCCAGGCGCTGATGCCGCTGGCGTCCACCAGCAGGTTGTACTGCGTCAGGACCACGCCCTTGGGCGCGCCGGTCGTGCCGCTGGTGTAGACCAGCAGGGCCTCGTCCTCCAGGCCAGGTCCGGTCTCCGTCCGGCAGTCAGGCGGTCGGCCGGGGTCGGGCGCCGATGACAGGGCTTCCGTAGAGAGAATGTGTCGGACATTGGTTGCGCCTGCGGCATCAGCGCCGGAAACCAGTCGTCGCGCGCGCTGCAGCTGGTCCGGCCGGGCGAAACAGACGACGGCTTCGCTGTTGCGCAGGATGTAGGCGATGCGGCGATCGTCTTCGTCAATGTTCTGCGGCGCCACCACCGCGCCCAGCCACCAGCAGGCGAAATAAAGCAGGACGGTGTCGCTGTGATTGCTGCAGAGCGTCGCCACCCGGTCACCCTGGCGAATGCCAAGTTCATGGCCGAGGTAATGCGCAATGCGGTGGACGTTGGCGGCAAGGGACGCGTAGCTGTATTGGCTGCGTTGCCCCTGTCGATCATGGAAAATGAGAAAGGTCTTGTCGGGCGAAACGCGCGCCTGGGTTTCGAGCAGGTGCCGAAAGTTGCGCCAGGGAACGAGATGCTGCTGCGCTCCAATGCCGTTGACGACGTGGGCCGCCACCAGGTTTTGTTGCGTCGCCTGTCCCGTCACGCTTTCCCTGGCGGAGATGTTTGCAGCGTCTTTCATCGTGAACCGGTTTTCAGAAATCGGCGCCGGCTTGCCATGACACTGGCCGCCTGACGCACAGCAGTTTATAACTGCGCAGGCCAGACTGCAATCAGGGAAGGGGCAGGGCGTGTCGGACCGGGTCATCGTCATCGGCGCAGGATTAAGCGGGTTGGCGGCAGCCCGTGAGTTGCTGCGTCACGACCTGCCCTGTGCCCTGATCGAGTTGCGGCCCCGCGCCGGGGGAAGCCTGCGCAGCGAGCACTGCGAGGGTTTCGTTCTGGACAGCGGCCCCCTGGCCTTCGAAAGGGACCCGTCGCATCCGCTGGCGGACAGCCCCTGGCCGGATGAGGCCTTTTTCGAACTTCAGGGACAGGAAGGCGGACGACGGCTGCACGCCGCAAGGGAGGGAAGCGAATCCCTGATCAGGCCCTTGCTGGACGCCTTGCCGGCCGGCGCCCTGTTAACCCGCATGGCGGTCAGTTCACTGGGGCAGATTGGTCCGGGCTTCGATATTTGTCTTGAAAACGGCATCGTATTGACGGCGCCAGCGTTGGTGATTGCTGCGCCGGCGCATTCCGCCGCTCGTATGTTGTATTCCCTGCGGCCGCGGGTCGGCGCTGCATTGCGCGGCTTTCACCACGACGCCATCACGCGCGTCACCCTGGGCTACCGACGGGAGGACGTTCCGCTGCCCGTGCCCGCGCCGCCGGACACGGGCTTCGCCTTCTGCCACTGGACCGACCATCCCGCCCGCGTCCCGCCGGGCCACGTATTGCTGCAACTGGGGCTGCGCCTGGTGCCGGCGGACGTCCCGGCGGCGCAGGTCATCGCCGAGTTGCAGGCGAACATGGGCTGGCCGTCCACGCACCGGGTTGCGCGGGTGGCGCGCTGGCCCGGCCAGGACTGTCTGGATGTTCACGAGCCGCAACATACGCAGAGGATGACGGCGCTGCGGCAGGTCTTGCCGGCGGGCGTCACGTTGATCGGCAGCGACTACGGAAGCCCGCTGCTGGAAGACCGATTCCGTCAGGCGCGCAATGCCGTGAGGGAAATCGCCGCCTGGCTCGCCTGTCAGTCCGGCAAACGGGAAAGGTAGCCGACGCCGCCGAACACTTGCGCTGTCAGGCGGGCCTCGGCCAGGTCCTCATCTGAAAGCAGCCCCAGCGATTCGCGGGCCTGCGCCGCCAGCCGCAGGGAGCCGCTGACGACCACGATCTGCGCTTCGCTTCGGCGGGCGAGCCGCAGCGCTTTCTCGAAATCCGGCTGGACGTCAATACGCGCCGCGTCCAGCGGGCAGGCGGCATGGACTCGCTGCGGGTCGGCGGACCGGTGTCCGGGAGCGCGAGTCAGGGTGATGTGGAAGCGCGGATCATCGAAGACCTGCAGCCAGGCGCAGGCCTTCTTGTCGGCCAGAAATCCGGCGACCAGCCGAACTGTTCCACGCGGGTCTGTCTCGCGCTCGATGAACGCCCGCAGGTGCCGCGCGGCTTCGGCGGTGTGGCCGCCGTCAATCAGCAGGCGCGGGCCGCCGGGAGTTGAGACGAATTCCAGCCTGCCAGGCAAGGCAGGCACCGGCTTCTTCGGCGGAGCCGGAGGCTGCGGCAGCAGACCCCGTTCAAACAGGTTGGCCCGGGCGGCGTCGGCAAGGTCTCCTGCGGTGAATTGCAGGGCGGCGCCAACACGATTCGCTTCCGCCTGCAAGATGGCGCGCACTTCGGGAGACTGGGGCGCGCTGATGGCGTGGCCCCCGCGCCGCAAGATCCCTGCCTTGTGCCAGGCCACGCTCGCCAGATCTCCCCCCAGCCACTCCGCATGTTCCTCTTCGATAGTTGTGAACAGGGCAAGGCGATTGTCGACGACGTTGACGGCATCGAAGCGGCCGCCGATACCGGTTTCCAGCACAAGCAGAGGCACGCCGCGTTGTTGAAACCACCAGAGCGCCAGCGCCGTGCTGCGCTCAAAGGTGCTGACCGTTTCGGGCAGAGCCTCCGCCGCCCGCGCCACAAGCGCCGCGCCCTCGCAAAGGGTCGCCGGATCCATGCGCTCCCCGTTCAGCAGAAAGCGCTCGCGGAAGCTGTGCAAATGCGGGCTGAGGTAACAGCCGCAATCCAGGCCGGTGGACTGCAACAGCGCTGCCAGACGGTGGCTGAGGCTGCTCTTGCCGCTGGACCCGGTGACGACGATGGCCAGGACGTCGCGCCTGGCCAGGCCGGACGCGCCCGCCAGCGCGCGCATGGTCGCCAGGGACTGCGGGTAGTCGCGGCGGCGCAGCGGTTGGCAGAGCCGTTCAAGGGCCCTTTGCAGAGCGGCGGGGGATGGCATACAGGCGACTTGCCCCGTTGCATGGCGCAGGCAGACGTGCTAGAGTGTAGCAAGCGAAACGACTGCTGGTTGCCACAGGCTGTGTCCGAAGACAGCGACCCACCCGATTCTCGTAACAGACATATCGATCAATATCGGCGTGGCTTTGACGCCGCGGCCGGTCCGGTCGCGCCCTTCCGGTCCGGAGTAGAATTCAATGTTGATTCCTGAGCCGGCGCAGGTTGCCCTGCTGCTGGCGCTGTTTATGTTGTTTGCGCTGATCAACCTGGTGCAGGCAGCGCTAAAAAACATGAACAGAACCAGCCAGCGGGAGCTGGCGGAAGCGGGCCACGCCGGCTCCCGCCGCGCGCTTGCGCTGGATGAAGCCAGAGAGCGTCTCGACGTTGCACTTCAGGCCTGTTCGCTCCTGCTGGTTGTGGCCTTTGCCTGGTTGGCCCGCAGCGCATTGCTGCCCATGCAGGCGGACAGTCTGTCGCAGGTCTCGCTGATCGTCGCTGCCGGAATTCTGTTGCAGATTGCCGGCCGCATGATTCCCCAGGTGACCGGCGCCGCATGGGCGGACCGACTGGCCCCGGCGCTGGCCGGCGCGGGGCTCCTGCTGCTGCGTCTGGCATGGCCTGTGATTGCCCTTCTTTCGCCACTCAATCGCTACCTCAGGCGGGTCACCGGTGCGGCGAGGCAGGCGGGCAACGTCACCGAGCAGGAAATCATGACTTTGGTGGACGCCGGACAAAAGGAAGGCACCATTGAAGACGAGGAGAAGGCCATGATCTTCTCCGTGCTGCAATTCACCGACACCCTGGTGCGCGAGGTTATGGTGCCGCGCATCGATATCGTCAGCGTTTCGCGGGAGACGACCCTGGAGGAAGCGCTGGGGCTGTTTGTCGGCAGCGGTCACTCGCGCCTGCCGGTGTATGACGGCAACATCGACCAGGTCGAGGGCCTGCTCTACGCCAAGGACCTGCTGGCTGCCTGGCACAATGACGCCGATGGTCCGCCCTCCCTGCCTGCGCTCATGCGTCCGGCGCATTTTGTGGCCGGCGACCGGCGCGCCGATCTGGTGTTGAAGGAACTGCAGGGGAGCAAGATCCATCTGGCCATCGTGCTGGACGAATACGGCGGCACGGCCGGCGTGGTGACTCTCGAAGACCTCGTTGAGGAAATCGTGGGCGACATTCAGGACGAATACGACACCGGCGAGGAAGTGGCGTTCATTCGTCAGACCGATGGTGAGTACAGCATCGACGCCAGTATGGACCTGCACGATGTCAACGAATTGCTCAAGGTGGACTTGCCCACCGATTCCAGCGATACTCTGGGCGGCTTCATTTACGATTTGCTGGGGCGCGTACCCCGGTTGGGAGAAGTCCTGCCGGTGACGGACCACGGTCTCACCCTGCGCATCGATTCGCTGGACGGACTACGGATTCGCAAGGTGCAGGTCAGCCGCGCCGATGAATCGCTGGCCGCGGCGACGGGCACACCCGGCGGTGACGCATGAAAGCCGGGTGGGATCGCGACCTGCTTGTCAGCACGGCGATCGCCGCGTCCAGGCATGCCTATGTCCCCTATTCACGATTTCCGGTAGGCGCGGCGCTGCTGGCGGCCGGTGGGAAAACCTACGGGGGTTGCAACGTCGAAAACGCCGCCTATCCCTCCACCCTCTGCGCGGAAAGGACGGCGCTGGTCAAGGCCGTCAGCGAGGGCGACCGGGACTTTCTGGCCATCGCGGTGGTGACGCGGAGCGGCGGTTCACCCTGCGGCAGTTGTCGCCAGATGCTCTACGAGTTTTCTCCCGACATGCGGGTGGTGGTGGCAACGCTGGAGGGGGAAATCTGCTACGAAGTTTCCTTGCAGGAGCTGCTGCCGCGCGGATTCGGGCCTTCCAGGCTGGTCGGGTGAGCGACGCGCCGGCGGAGCGGCGGAGCAGGACCTTTCGCACCGACGCCATCATTTTGCGGCGCCGCAATTTCGGTGAAGCCGATCGACTGCTGACGGTGTTGACGCCACAACGCGGTCGACTGGACCTGATCGCCAAGGGCGCGCGCCGACCATCCAGCGCCAAGACCGGGCACGTGGAATTGTTCACCCGCAGCGAACTTCTGGTGCATCGGGGACGCGAACTGGGGCTGGCCGTTCAGGCTGAATTGCGCAAGCCCTGGCAGGCCCTGCATGAAAACCTGCAGCGAAGCGCCTGGGCCGGGCACGTGGCCGAGTTGGTGGAGCGCTTCACCAACCCGGGCGACGACGACTTGCGAGCCATCTTCGATTTGCTGGACGCGACCTTTGGCCGGCTCTGCGACGAGCCTGACGCGCGACTGGTCGTTCGTCATTTCGAGTTGAAATTGCTGGACGAGACGGGTTTCCGGCCCGAGTTACAATCCTGTGTTCTGGGTGATGAGGTGATCGTCGCTGAAGACCAGTTCTTCAGCCATGCGGCAGGCGGGGTGGTTTGCCCGCGCTGCGCCGGCCGCGGGCTGGGCCAGTTGCCGCTGGCCGAAGCGACCTTGCGGGTCATGCGACACCTGCAACGCAGCCCCTGGGAGCAGTTGCGCAGCCTGCGTGTGCCGGAGGCCTTGCACAATGACCTTGAACGCGTGCTGACGGGGTACATCACCTGGGTGCTTGAGCGTCGCCTGCAGGGCATGGACTTCGCGCGTCGGGTTCGTCAATTGCAAACGCCGCAGGAATCGGCGGGAAACAGGAGCGGAGAGTCTTGAGCGCAGATTCAGTCGTCCGCGAATCGGGGCGCATCGTCGGCGTCGGCATTGTCAACCTGCGCGCCTTCAGCGATGAGCGCGGCAGTTTCATGGAGACCTTCAGACGGGAGTGGTTTCCGCAGGTTGACTGGGACCGATTGCAAATGAATCGCTCGGACAGCCGGAAACGGGTCCTGCGGGGCCTGCACTGGCACCGCCGCCAGGTGGACTACTGGGTTGTGACGCGCGGCCGCATCCGGGCTGTGCTGGTGGACCTGCGCCCTTCTTCACCGACCTGGCGCAAGGTGGAACTTGTCGAGATGGGGGCCGACAGCGGGCCAGGTCTCTTCATCCCGGAGGGAGTGGCGCATGGTTTTCTGGCGCTGGAAGACGCTACCCTGACCTACGTGGTCAACAACTACTATGACAACTCGGACGAACAGGGACTGGCGTGGGACGACCCCCAACTCAACATCCCCTGGGGGATTGAGGACCCGCACCTGTCGGCGCGCGATCGCTCCAACCCGACACTGGCGGAACTTGAAGCGGCCGGCCTGCCGGACTGATCATTTGTCGCCGTTCGTTCGCGTCGTCTCGCCAGGCGGCGGCGCGTCCCGCTGGCTGTGCTCCAGCCAGGCGGCGATCCACTTCAGCGCGTCGACTGCGCTTTCCGGCGCGTGCTCCCCGGCGAGCAACTGCCGTTCGATGTTCGGACGGACGAGGGTGTTGTGGCTGCGCCTGTCGCCCATGGCGCCGATCAGTTGCGCCAGTTCGCGCAGGTCGTGCGCCAGGACGGCGCGCGCATTGTGTGACATTTCTTCGCCGTTGGCGGCCAGTTCGGCCCGAAAGGTCTCCGCATCGAAACCGGAGGGCTGGTTGTTGCGCGGGTCAAAGGCCTGCGACAGGTGTTGCAGCAAGTCGAAGACTGAATCAATTCTGGCCGCAAATTCCTGCATGTTGTCCGTCCCCAGCATGCGCCGGAAGGCGAGGATGGTCTGTACGATTTCCCGCTTGCGCAGGAGAGGCCGGCTGGCGGCCAGGACCTCGTCCAGGTGCGTCAGGTCGGCCATGCCCAGGGTGCGGGCCCATGCCCGCCACCAGTCAGTGAGTTGCATTTGCAGCGCAGCGCTCCAGCCGAGGACCTCTTGCAATCGCAGGAGCAGGGCGCTCAGCTGCGGCTCCGAAGCGGCGGTGCAACGCGTGTCAAAGAGCCGGCGGCCCGCAATGCGGGCGACCACTTCGCTGCGCGTTGCAGCGGCATAATCCAGCAACTGCCAAAGAGATTCGTCGCCGATTCGCAGTGATTCACCCTGTTGCAAGGTGCGAACGAGAAGTTCGGCGAGGGGCAGGGCTTCCTGATTCCAGGCGCGCATACGCAGCAAGGCAAGAAGGCTGTCGACGATGATCTGGCGCGGCAGGTCCTCCGGTAGCTGACCAACAAGCTTCACCAGGTCCACGCTGCTGCGTTGACTGCGATGGGCCGCATCCGGCAGCGTCCCGGCAAGCATGTCCTCCCGCGCCAGGCTGGACGCGAAATCGAGAAACAGGGCATCGCGCCGGTCCGCCAGCAACAGAGCGCTGATGTTGCCCAGAGACGACGCCGGCAACCATGCCGGACCCTCCTCCAGCAAGGCCGTCACGATGGCCTCCGGCTGAAAGCGCGGCGGCAGGTTGTTGCGTTGACCGGCACGATACAGCAGCCAGACCTGTTCGAGGACCGCGCTGCTGATTGCGCCCGCCACGCGCGCCGCCGTCGCCTGCGCGATGGCAATGAGGAAAAACTCCGGGCCGCGGCGTTGCAGGGTCAACAGGGGGTCGCCGGCGTGGTCGCGCAGAACCAGGCCGATGTTGTCAGGCAATGAAGCCAGAAGTTCGCTGTCCGCCAGAAGCTCTTCGAGCGTGTCCGGCGCGTGGTGGACGGCGAGTTCCAGCAAATGTCCTGCGATTTCGCCATCGTCACGGGCCCGCTGCCTTGCCGCCAGCAAGCCGTTGCGCAAGATGGTCGACAGACTGTAGTGCTCCGGCTCAAGGGCAATGAGGCGCAGCCAGTTGATGATGGTCGCGCCATCCGCCTCGCAGATAGCGATTTGCAGGGAGCACAGCGCCGCCATCTGCAAGCGCCTGCGCCAGCGCGGCGCGGCGCTTCCGTTCGCAGTCAGTTGCGCTCGCGCAAAGACGTATACGGCATCCGGGCGGCTCTGCAGGGCGGCCGCAAGTCCGCTGTCAAGTCGGGCATCCAGCGCCGGGTCCGCATCCATGTGCCTCGCCACGAGTCTGGCGGCCTCGCTGTCACGTTCGCCCAGCGCTTCCTGCAGCAGGCGGTCCAGGACCTCCGGCAGCAGATTGGCGGGCAGGGGCAGTCCTGACTTGAGAAAGCCCTTGATGTCCTCCGCCGGGAGGGATGCTCCGCTGCGGAGGTCACCGGCGAATTCAAAGAGCTGCGCCAACTGGTCCAGACCGTCGGCCAGGCTGCTACCGGCAGGAAATGGCCCCAGACCGTCAATGGACGCCAGCAAACGGTCCAGGTCCCCGGCCCACCACTGTGCCAGCAGGGACAGGTAGCGGCCGCCTGGCCGGGCAGGCAGGGCCAATTCGTCGCCTGCGCGCCAACGGTCTGTATGCAGCGTGGCGTCGCTGAACAGGATGGCCGGCGCGCCTTCGCTGACGTCATTTACGTTGCTGGCGAAACCCAGCAAGTGCCGGGCCTCCGCCGGAAGCAGCGCCATGAGGCCCTGGACCAGCGCGAGTCGCTTGCGGGTGCTGCGTTCTCCGCCTTCCAGCAGCAGGCCGCGTTCATCCAGCGCCGCAGCCAGCATCTGCAACAGGGGGGCCAGATCGCCACCGTGTTGCTGTATCAGTAACTGAAGACTTTCGCGCCGCGCCTCGGCGGGCCAGGGAATGGGGGCCGCAGCCCTGCCTTGCTGCCAGAGTTGTGCCGCCAGCGGAAGCAGATTGCCCGCCGCCTGCTGCAGTAATCGTCGTTCCAGCCAGATGAATTCCCGCCGCAAATCGCCCTGGCTTTCATACCAGGCGCAGGCGAGCAGGTCCCGTTCGCCGGCACCTGGGAAGAGACCGAGCGACAGGGTCTGCTGGCGGGAACTGCCTGGCAGGGGCGCGAGGGACCGCGGCGCGGGCCCGACCAGGTCCGCGCCTGCGCCTGGTCCCTCTGAAACGGCCGGAGGTGTCTCCTGCCACAGCGCGTCCGACGGGGTTTCGGACGGTTCTTCATCCCGCTGTGCGATGTTCTCGTTCAAGGCCGCTCCCGTTTCCGGGTTCAGGTGACAATGTAGCCAGGCCGCCTGGCAGGGGCAAGGCGCCGCGGACTTAAGTGAGGGTCTGCACCGCCTGGACCAGGGCGGTCAGATATCCGGTGCACCAGGCGCGCCCGCGATGGTGCCAGGCGCTGTCATCCAGCATGGCCGGCACGTGGTCGTCAATCAGGAAACCGTCGAAGCCGACGTCGTGCAGCGTACGCAGGGCGGCCAGCATGTCGACGTTCCCCTCGTTGGGGAAGCACTCCTGGAAGTTTGGTACGTTGCCCTGCACGTCGCGGAAGTGGACGTAAAAGAT
>DAOUIB010000510.1:0-4734 GCA_034428275.1 Anaerolineae bacterium | reverse complement strand
GCGCCCCGAATGAGCGGCAGCTCGTTTTCGGGCCACATGTCCTGCAGGGCGAGGAAGGGCGACATGCCCGCCGTGGTCTCCAGCACAACCGACACAGCGGAGGCTGCTGCCTGTCGATCGGCCTGCCGTACGTCGATGGCCTGAACCCGCCCCCGCGGTCCGCTGCCTCGCAAACTTTCCAGGTCTATCCGCCGGACCCGCGCCAATTGCCGGGCTGCCGGCGTCGCGCGCAGCCGCAGTCCCCTGGTCGAGACAGGGAAGACGGCATCGCGCGAGGCATTGGCGGGCATCGGAGCCGGTTCCATCGCTGCGACGGGCTCCTGCTCCCCGATTGACTCCCGGACCCCGCTCCGTGGCCAGGGAGGCAACTGCATTCCCTTTTCGCCTTCCAGCAGCACCCAGGCGATGGCCGTCACGACGGGGACGCTCGCACCTTCCGCAAAGCGTTGCGGGCCCATCAAACCCGAGGCGGGGGCCTCAAGTTCCATGTTGACCTTGTCGGTCTCCACCTCGCAAAGCGGGTCGCCTGCCAGGACGGCATCACCTTCCGCCACCAGCCAGCGCAGAATCCGCGACTGTTCCTGCGCGGGGTCAAATCTGGGTAACCACAGCGGGGCGGGCACGCTACACCTGATTGCGCGCGAGCATGCGAGCATTGCGGACGATGTCCTGAATCTGCGGGATGGCGGCGGCCTCCAGTACCTCACTTTGCGGTACCGGCACCTCTTTCCCGGCCAGTCGCAGCGGCGGCGCATCCAGATAGTCAAAGGCTTCGCTGGCCACAACCCGCGCCACCACCTCGCCCCCAAACCCTCCCGTTTCGACGGCTTCGTGGACGACGAGCAGGCGTCCGGTCCGGATGACTGACTCGACGATGGGCGTTTCGTCGAGGGGTCGCAGCGTACGGGGATCGATGACCTCGACGTCGATGCCTTCTCCGGCCAACAGGTCAGCTGCCTCCAGGGCCAGGGCGACCATCATGGACGTCGCCACCAAAGTCAGGTCGCGGCCCTGTCGCAACACTCGCGCAACGCCGAGTGGCTCGCGGTAGGCCTCTTCCGGCACGTGACCGCGAGCGTTGTACAGCAACTTGTGTTCACAGAAGATCACCGGGTTGTCGTCATCGATGGCGGCCAGCAGCAGGCCCTTGGCGTCGTAGGCGCTGGCGGGCATCACGACTTTCAGACCCGGGACGTGGACAAACCAGTTCTCGTAACTGCCGCTGTGCTGGGCGGCCGCGCCCGTACCGGCGCCACCTGGCAGTCGCATGACCAGAGGCACGCTCACCTGACCGGCAAACATGGTTCGCATACGTGCGCCCTGCAGGACCAGCTGCTCCATGCCCAGGGTTATGAAATCGCTGAACTGCATGTCCCCGACGGGCCGCAGGCCGCTGATCGCCGCGCCAACACAGGCGCCGGCGATCCCCGCCTCTGAAATCGGCGTGTCGATCACCCGCCTTGTTCCAAAGCGGTCCTGCAGGCCGCGCGTCACGCCGAAGGCGCCGCCATAGGCGCCGATGTCCTCTCCAATCAGGATGACGTCCGGATCGGCATCCATGGCCTGCACCAGCGCCTCGTTCAGCGCCTCGCGGTAACTCAGTTCACGCATAGACGTGATCCAGGAGCCCGGAAGGGTCCGGCGTGGGAGCAGCCTCGGCCCAGGCCACGGCGTCGTCGACACGGTCGCCGGCACCGAGTTTCATGGCCGCCAGCTCTTCATCATCCACAATGCCGGCGTGCAACAGCGTGGCCTCCATTCGGAGAAGCGGGTCGCGGTCCGGCTCCTGCCAGCGCCGGACTTCTTCGCGGCTGCGATAGGCCTGGCGGTCGCTGCGGGAATGCCCCTTGATGCGATAGGTCAACGCTTCCACGAGAGTCGGGCCGTCTCCCTCCCTGGCGCGATTCGCTGCGGCGTGAACGCAATCGAATACTTCCAGGAAATCATTGCCATCGATCGTGAAGCCCGGAATACCGTAGGCAGCTGCCCGGGAACTGATATCTTCGACGTTCAGCGAATCGCCTACCGGTGTGGACATGGCGTAGCTGTTGTTTTCGCAGACATAAACCACAGGCAGTTGCCAGATGGAAGCCATGTTCAGGGCTTCGTGAAAGGCGCCCTCGTTGGCCGCACCGTCTCCAAAAAACACCAGGCAAACGGCGTCTTCAGCGCGCAATTGAATGGCAAGTCCGACCCCCGTCGACAGGGGCAGACCGCCAGCCACTATGCCGTTGCCACCCAGGAATCCCGACTTCACGTCGGCCATGTGCATCGTGCCGCCAAAGCCCCCGCAGAATCCCCCGGCCTTACCCATGATGTCCGCCATCACGCGCCGCGGATCGTCGGTCCAGGCCAGGGCATGCCCGTGACCGCGATGGTGGCTGAAGAAACGGTCCCCCGCCCCGAGCGCATGGAGCGCCCCGACGTTGGTCGCTTCCTGGCCGATGGAAAGATGCAGCGTGCCGCGGGTGCGACCGGCCAGATAGAGTTGGTCGACCTGTTCTTCAAAAGCGCGAATCAGCAGCATGCTGGCCAGCGAGGCCTTGAGTCCCGCCGGACCCAACTCCTCCAGAGCCTGACGCTGCGGCAGCAATTCCCTGGCGACGTTTTGCATAAAAGAACAATGTAGTATACAATTGGAACAATATTGTAGCGTCAGGTATGCGACTTGTCAAAGACCTTGCTGAACATTTGCCTTGCAGTCTTCCGTGAACTTCGCTACCTTTTCGCCATTGGCCATAGTGCAGGCAGGTGAACCCTGACCGACCTCAATTCCAACGTGACCCTGGACAGGAATTCAGTTCAGCCCCTTTATCTGCAACTGGAGACCTTGCTGCGCAATCAAATCGAGGCAGGGGGTGCAAAAAATGGCGACCGCCTGCCTGCGGAGCTTTCCCTGGCGCGCCGCTACGGCATAAGTCGCATGACGGTGCGGAGGGCGATAAACGCCCTGGTCGCAGAGGACATCCTGGTGCGGAGGCCCGGCAAGGGAACCTTCGTCGCGAGCGAAAAAGTTCCCTTCATGGCCAGTACGCTCCCCAGTTTCAGCGGCGTCATGCGCGGTCTGGGGCTGGCTGTGACGTCGCGCGTGATTGCCCTGGAACTCAGGTCGCCGCCGGCCCCCGTTGCGTCCGAATTGCGCCTGCATGCCGGCGAAGCTGCGGCATATTTGCGCCGCGTTCGCTACATCAACGGTGAGGCCATCGCCATCATGTCTTCCTGGATGCCGGCAAGCTCTTTTGCCGCGCTGCAAAAGGCCGACCTGACCAGCGAACCCATCACAAGAGTCATGGAACGGGCCGAAGGAATCTCCATAGTCCGCGCCGACGACTGGCTGGAAGCGACGCTGGCGCGCGAGGAAGAGGCCAGGCTGCTGACCATCCAGGTCGGCGATCCCGTCTTTCTGGGCCGCGGCGTGCTCTATGACGACCGGGGATTTCCTGTGCGTTCCAGCAAGGTGATTTATCGTGGCGACCGCTTCCGCATAAGTTTTTCGGCGCACACCCAGGCGGAAACGGAGATCCGGCTCCCGCTAAACGGTCGACCGGAAGAGAAGCACTGGCTGGCCCTGAGTTTCGATCTCGCGGAATGAAAGAACGATGCTGCGCCTGAAGGGGAAAAGAGCACTGGTCACCGGCAGCGGGCAGGGCCTCGGCGAACACATGGCACACGCGCTGGCGCGGGAAGGATGCGAAATCGTCGGATTCGAGGTCCGGCCCAAACTGCTGGACGAGGCGACGACCGACCTGCGCAATAAAGGTTTCTGCGCCAATGGCCATCTCGTAGACGTGCGCGACTTTCAGGCTGTTCACGATGCAGTCGAAAAGGTGTACCGTGAATGCGGGCCAGTGGACTTTCTGGTTAACAATGCCGGCAAGGGCCAGCGCGAACCCTTCCACAAATTGACGCGGG
Organism: Anaerolineae bacterium; assembly: GCA_034428275.1. Lineage (GTDB taxonomy): Bacteria > Chloroflexota > Anaerolineae > Aggregatilineales > Phototrophicaceae > JAGWBD01. Next base: position 822 of record DAOUIB010000510.1, on the reverse strand, counting down.
ACGTATGGGACTACATGCTGGACGTCAATCTCACCAGCGTGTTCAATTTGTGTCACGCCATCGTGCCGCGCATGCTGGCCAGGCAGGAATCCGGACGCATTATCAATATCGCTTCGCTGGCGGCGACGTCCGGTGGCCGCGTGCTCGGCAAGAGCGCCTATGCGGCGGCGAAAGGCGGCGTCATCGCACTCACCAAGTCTCTCGCCATTGAACTGGCGCCGCATGGCATCACCGTCAATTGCATTTCTCCAGGTGTGCACAACACGCCGCGCCGGGCCCATGACTCACCGCGAGAACAACAACTGATCATGGACAATATCCCCATGAAGTCCCTTGGCGAACCGGCTGACCTGGCAGAAACGGTCGTGTTTCTGTGTCTGCCCAGTTCCCGCTACATCACCGGCGTCATCCTGCCACAGGATGGCGGTCACTCGATCTGAACCAGATGAGCATGAATCTGGCCAACTGCCGAGTGATCGAACTCTCTCATCCCCTCTTTCCCGGAGAGGAAGAGTATCCCTACGACGTGGATAACAGGCCCGTAGAGGAATTGATCCCGCACTATCGTGGCAAGGTGCCGGCCGGTCAGTGGTACATCCTTTCCAAACTTCAGATCTGGAGTCATACGGGCACGCACATGGAAGCGCCCTGGCACTATCGGGAGGACGGAGGAGACGTCGCCGGCATCCCCCTTAAACGAACGGTCGGTGAATGCGCAGTGGTTGACATGCAGGGCAAGTCCGTCGGCGAAGCGATAAGTCGCGAAGAGTTGCAGGCGAGGGGAGCGCATATCCGGGCGGGCGACATCGTGTTCGTGAATAC
>DAOUIB010000509.1:0-3538 GCA_034428275.1 Anaerolineae bacterium | reverse complement strand
AGACGGGCAAGGTCGTCAGTCCCGACCTGTACATCGCCTGCGGTATTTCCGGCGCCATTCAACATCAGGCCGGCATGCGCAACAGCAAAATCATCGTCGCCATCAACCGCGATCCTGACGCGCCCATCTTTCGCCTGGCGCATTACGGCCTGGTTGGCGACCTCTACGAAATCGTGCCGGCCCTGACGGCCGCCCTGCGCGCCCGCAGCGGCGCGGGCTGATACCCTGCTGGACAGCCCCACCAACCCGTGTTATCCTGAATCCCACGGGGGGTGACATGGCTTCGACAGGGGAGGCTGGTTCTGTGTTGCAGGCCGCAGCGCCCGGAACTGCGTTAAAACGGGCAAGGCATACAACTGCCGACGATTACAATCCCTTCGCGCTGCCCATCGCCGCTTAGGCGATGAGTAGCGTAGCCAGCCTTGCGAGGCTGGCCGTTCGCCCCGCCCGTCTTCACCCGGACGGTCCGGCGGGCGTCACCAAAGGTGAAGTGCGTCCCCGTTGACGCCGATAAGGCGGGGGCAAAGACTGATCGGCTGGTCTGCGCAAGACCGGGTTGGCCAGGGAAGGCGCGGACGAGAATCAAGAGCCAACTAAGCCTGTAGAAGCGCAGGATTGAATCTTCTGGACAGCGGTTCGATTCCGCTCACCTCCACTCCAGGCCGCCCGCTGCATTTCGGGCGGTCTTGTGTAACTGGAGGTCCCGTGCGGCTCCACGTCTTCCTGCTGTTGCTGTTGTCCCTGCTGACGGCCTGCCAGCGCCAGAACAACGTCGAACTCACCCTGGTCGCGCGGGGACTCAACCTGGAGACCCAGATTTCAGCCTTGCGGCAAACTGCCACCGTCGACGTCGAGCGCCTGGAGGTCACGCTCGATTACATGGCCACCCGGGTCGAATTTGCCCGCCGCCAACGCCAGGAACTGGAAGCTACACTGGGCGCCAGGGGCACTCCCTTCCCTGGCAGCATCGGCGGTCCCACCGGAACGCCCTTTCCCCTGCCGAACAATGTGAACGCCGCCCCCACCGTTGCCGTGGCCACGGAGGCGCCCCTGCAACTCTCCGGCCAGGCGCAATTTACGGACATCGTGATGGCGGCCTCCGTCCGCGACAACGACTGCGCCACTCAACCGCAATTCGATTTCAGGGCCAACGCCGAGCGCATCTATATCGTCGCGACGGCCTGGAACATTCGCGCCAACACGCGGATTGCGGCGCGCTTCGTCATCTCGGGACGCGAATCCCTGCTGGAGTGGCGTCCTGGCGCGCCGATAAACGGCAACTGCATCTGGTTTTACATCGAACAGAGCGACTTGCCCTTTGTCGCCGGCAACTGGAGCGTTCGCCTCGAAATCAATGGCGTTCCCGCCAGCGACTCCGTGACCTTCAGCATTCGCGACCTGTGATGACGGTCGTCGAGCCCTGCAGGAGCCTGACATGACCCGCAGCTTTTTGATCGACACCGACACCGCATCGGATGACGCCGTGGCCCTGATCATGGCCCTGCGGGCCCCGGACGTGGACATCCGCGCCTTGACGATCGTCTCCGGCAACGTGGACGTGGCTCAGGGCCTGCGCAACGCGCTCACCACGATGGAGTTTTGCGGACGCGACGACGTGCCCGTCTATGCCGGCGCCGACCGGCCGCTGCTGCGTTCAAATGCGCGCGCGGACTGGTTCCATGGCCTTGACGGCATGGGCAACATGGACTATCCGCCGCCCCGCGCCCGGGCGGCCGGGGGCCACGCCGTCGATGCCCTGGTCAACACCATTCGCGACAACCCGGGCATCGTGCTGGTCACCCTTGGCCCGCTGACCAACGTCGCCCTGGCCCTGGCGCGCGCGCCGGAGATCGCCGGCATGGTCAGTCGCTGCGTGGTGATGGGGGGCACGGCCTGGTCGGTCGGCAATGTGTCGCCCGCCGCCGAATTCAACGTCTGGCACGACCCCGAAGCCGCCCGCATGGTCTTTCTGTCCGGCCTGCCCGTCGAGATGGTTGGCTGGGAACTGAGTCGCTTCGACGCCGCCCTTTCCCGGGAGGACATCGCCCACGTTCGCAGTCTGGATACGCCGCTGGCGCACTTCAGCATCGATTGCAACCGCAGCGCCATGGAAGCCATTCAAATCCAGTCCGGCGAAGACAACCTGGACCTGCCGGACCCGGTGGCCATGGCCATCGCGCTGGAGCCGGACGTCTGCACGCGCAGCAGCCGCCACGCCGTGGAAATCGAGACGCAGAGCGAGTTGACCCGCGGCATGACCATCGTCGACCAGCTCGACAACGCCGGGGACGTGCGTAACCGGGACACCTGGGCGCAGGCGCTGGCCGCCAACGTGACGGTCTGTTGGGAAATCGACGTGCCGCGCTGGAAGCAAATGCTCTATCGTTCGCTGGTCTGAGCCGAGTCCCGGGAGACGGCCGTTCCCCGCAACTGGCCGCGCAACCTGGCAGCCGGACCGTGGTTGCCATTTAGTTCCAGTAACTCGTCCAGAACGGACAGGGTTTCGTCAGATCGATCATGTTGCGCCAGCCATTGCGCCAGCGTCCACAGACGCCTGGCTGCCACCCGCGGGTTGCCCAGCGCCAGCCACTGCGCCGCCAGTCGCCGCTGATCGTCCACCCGCGACGGGTCCAGCTTCAGGGCCCGTTCCTGCAACTGCAGCGATCGATCTGTGTCACCGCCTTCTTCGTGCAGGGCCGCCGCCCGCAGCATCCAGTCGGCTGCCTCCTGCGGGCGATTCAGACGCAAGAGCGTACGGCCAATGCGTTCCGGCGGGCCGGGGTCCCCCGGGCTGAGTTCCTGCGCGCGTCGCCAGCGCTCCAGGCTCTCTTCAGGTGACTCGCGATGCCTTCGCGCGGTGGTCGCCCGCGTGCCATCGCCATTGTGTCGCGTCATGGCAGCTTCCGTTCCGGACTGCAGCCAGGTCTCCACCGCGTCGGCGGCGCGTCCCACCATCTCCTGCGCCCTGATCAGGTCATCGCCGCGCAGGGGTTTCAGCACCCAGGCGCGCGGCTCCATGCGACCGGGTGGCCGACCGATCCCCAGGCGTAGCCGGCTGATATCGCGCGCGCCCAACTGATCGATGATGTCCTGCAGTCCGCGCTGCCCGCCCGCGCCTCCGCCGGGCCGGATGCGCAGGGTCCCGGCCGGCTGGTCGAGGTCGTCCAGCACCACCAGCAAACGTTCCCTTTCAATGCGCCAGTAGCGCAGCAAACTGCCAGTCGGCTGGCCGCTGCGGTTCATGTAACCCTGGGGTTTGGCCAAAATGACGGCGTGACCCCGAATTCTGCCTTCCGCCAGGCGCGCGCCATGGGCGCTGCCACTGAACTGCAGGTCGTGTCGTCGCGCCAGTTCGTCCAGCACAAACCAGCCGACGTTGTGACGCGTCCGCTCATACCTGCGGCCGGGGTTGCCCAGGCCGACGATCAACCGGCGCTCGCTCACGCCGGCCTGCAAGGGAGGGCTTCCGCTTCCGGGCGAAACTGGGTTTCGTAAAGCTGCCGGTAGAGGCCGCCTTCGGCCAGCAGGCTGCCGTGCG
>DAOUIB010000508.1:0-2847 GCA_034428275.1 Anaerolineae bacterium | reverse complement strand
GTGGTACCGCGCCGACCTGCATCTGCACACGCCCGCTTCTGATGACTATCAGGAGCCCTCTGTTTCCACCCTCGATATCCTGCGCCAGGCGGAGAGTCGCGGCCTGGACATCGTGGCCTTCACCGACCACAACTCGGTCGGGGGCTACGCCGCCATGCAGCAGGAGATCGAGCAACTCGCCTGGCTGGAGCAACTGGGCCGCATCCAGGCCGCCGAGCAGGACAAGCTGGCGGACTACCGTCGCCTGCTTGAAAAAATCCTCGTGCTGCCCGGCTTCGAATTCACCGCAACGCTGGGCTTCCACATTCTTGGCATCTTCGCGCCGGAAACTCCCCTGCGCCAACTGGAGCACGTGTTGCTCAGTCTGAACGTGCCGCCCGAAGCGCTGGAAGCCGGCTCCTCGCGGGTCGGCGCCTCCGCCGACGTGCTCACGGCCTATCGCCTGATCAACGAGGCCGGCGGCATCTGCATCGCGGCCCACGTCAACAGCACCCACGGCGTGGCCATGCGCGGCGTGGATTTCGGCGGTCAGACGCGCATCGCCTACACGCAGGACCCCAACCTGCACGCCCTGGAAGTCACCGACCTGACCAGCAGGGCGCGCAACAGCACGCAGCGCTTCTTCTCGGGCACCAAGCCGGAATATCCGCGACGCATGCGCTGTGTGCAGGGCTCGGACGCCCATCGACTGCGCGCCGTCAGAGGCAGGGAAAGGACGCGCAACCTCGGCATCGGCGACCGCGTGACCGAGGTGCAATTGCCGGAACGCTCCTTCCCGGCCCTGCTCGATTTGTTCCGCAGCAACGATTTCTCGCGTTCGCGACCCTGGACCGTGAGCAGCAAGAATTACGATTACGTGGCCCTGGCGCGGGAGGATGGCAGCAGCGTCATTCAGTCCTTCCACGAATCGATGACGCGTCGCGGCGGTCGTCTCTACAACATCATCAGCGACGTTTGCGCCTTCGCCAACGGCAATGGCGGCACCATCTGGGTGGGGGCCAGCGACGACCGCAAGCAGGCGCCCGCCGGCGTGAGCCGCGTGAAGGACAGCATCAAGACCCTCGGCGAGGCGATCAACAGCATGCTGACGCCAACCCTGGAAGTCACCATTGACGCCCTTGAGAGCCAGGGCAAGCAGGTGGTGCGCCTGCGCGTACCGCGCGGCGAGGACAAGCCCTACGCCATTGAGGACTACAAGATTTACGTGCGCTCCGAGAGCGAGACGAGCCTCGCCGTGCGCGACGAGATCGTCAATCTGGTGCGACAACAGTCCGAAGCGGAAACCCCGGGCGCCGCGGCCGGCGCAGGGGCTCAACCTGGCGACGACGGACAGGGCAACGCGCGCGCCAAAGAATCGGGGGCGGGCAACGCGAAGGAATCGGGCGCCGACGACAAGGGCGTCAAACCGCCGCGTGGCGGCGTCGAGATCGTCGGCACCGAGCAGCGCAACGACGTGCGTTATCACGTGCTGCGCGACCTGCGCAACGGCAACATCGTCAAGAACGTGACGCGTTCCTCCGCGCGCCGGCTGTGGCACTACGCCATCACGCGGCGCGAAAACAACCCGGTTCGCGTCGGCAACGTGCAATGGCAGGGCGACATCGGCCTGGTGCGGCGTTACCAGCGCGATGGCAAACCGCGTTTTGACCTGGCGCAGCGCAACAACGGCAACCTTCGCGTCTATTACGGCGTTGCCGAAAGCGGCATGCACGGAGAATGGCAGGTCTTCCTCAGCGATGAGGAAAACTGATCAGACCGGACCTGCTGAGCCTGACGCCTCGCGATAGCGGCTGCGAAAGGCCGCATCGCTCATGTGCCAGGGCTCACCGGCCGAGCCGATCAACAACCACTGACCGGCCGCCACCAGCACCGGCCCCGCGCTCTCCAGCGACTGAATGTGTTGCCCGGAAGTCAGCTTCCTGGCCCAGACGCCGCCGTGTTTGTACCAGGCGGAGCAGCCGGCCTGAAAAAACAGGGCGAGATCTGCCAGGTCCGGCAACAGCTCTTCCCATGGACGATAATTCTTCTCGAAGAGGTCCCGACGCACCGGCCAGTGTTCGTGTGCTTCCGGGTCGGCGCGGGCCTGTTCGTCCGGCCGGTAGCACAGCATGTCGCCGGGCCGGGCATGAAGCGCACCGTCGGCCGTCCTGACCGTGCGCGCGCAGCCCAACTCGCGCGCCATGACGAGACGTTTGCGAGGTTGAAAGTGGCGAAAACCGGCGGCGCCCAGCGCTTCCACAGTCCAGTCGCGCTGTCGCAGCACCGCATCCGCATCCCACACGCTACCCATGGTGGTCTGGACCCGCGCTGATTTCGTCGAGTATAGCGCGCCGCTGGCGCAGGGACGCCCCTAGCGGGTCCAGCCGCGGGATGCGCGAATGTGATCCAGGGCTTCGCTGAGGGCGCGAAAACGCTCCTCGGCGACCTCCACCGGCAGGGCGCTGACGTCCGGGTGCAAATTGAAGGCCTCGCGTCGCCAGGCCTCCTGCACTTCCTCGCGGGCGGCGTCCGGCTGCAGACCCAGCAGGGCGTAGCTGCGCAGCAGATTGTGGTCGACGGGCACGGGGCGTCCCCCGGCGAATTCCTGACCTGCGTCCCCGTCGATGCGCCTGGCGTTGGTGAAGCGCTCCTGCGCGGCCTGTCGCCAGAATGGCTCGACGCCGAAGTGGGCCAGGTTCCAGAAGCCCCGCACGCTGCGATGCCGCACGCTGACGCGACCCACGTGCAGGCGACGCGGCAGCAGCGCCGGCCCGAAGCGCGCCACGTGGCGCAGGCCGCCGTTCAGCGGCTCAAGATGGAAGGGCTGCAATCCGGGAGTCCTGTCTCGCACAAATCCAACGTAGATTT
>DAOUIB010000507.1:0-2433 GCA_034428275.1 Anaerolineae bacterium | reverse complement strand
CCCGACATGTTTCGCAATCGACCCTTTGTCCTTTGTCCCAACCGCCGCACAACGCCGTCGGCCCTGCTGCGCGCGCGCGCTGGTTGAGGCTCTCGGCGCGCTTCCCATCGAAATGGACGCCGAGCGACATGACCGCGTGGTCGCCGCGATAAGCCATCTGCCCTATTTGTTGAGCACGGCGCTGGTGGCAACGGTGGCCAACGAGGGAGAAAACGACGAGGCCGTCTGGGACCTGGCTGCCGGCGGTTTTCGGGACATGTCCCGTCTGGCCGGCAGCGACGTACGCATGATGGGTGACATTCTCAGCACCAATACCCAGGCGGTCGCGACCCTGCTGGCCATGTTTCGTATGCAGTTGGCGCAACTGGAAGCCATGCTGATATCGCGCGACGACCGGCGTCTGACTGCCACGTTGCGACCCATCAGCGAATCGCGTCGGGAATGGACGGCAGGCAACGGAGCTCGTCATGCACAACCCTGAATCTACCTGCCTGGTCGTACAGCGCTCGCAGGACCTGCGGGGCACGACCGGCGTCCCCGGCGACAAATCCATTTCCCACCGTGCCGTGATGTTGGCCGCGCTGGCGGAAGGCAGGTCCGTTGTGCGCGGCTGGCTGGCGGCGGGCGATACCGAGGCGACCCTGCGCAGCGTGAAAGCGCTTGGCGTGCGTGTCGAGCGTCCTGCGCCCGATGAACTTCACGTCCACGGCAGCGGGTCTTTGCAGGCGGCGGCGAAGCCCCTGGATTTCGCCAATGCGGGCACGGGCATTCGCCTGATGACGGGCATCATGGCGGGTCAACCCTTTGCGTCAGTGCTCGATGGCAGCCCCCAGCTGCGTCGACGGCCCATGATGCGCATCATCACGCCCCTGGCGCAGATGGGGGCCGACATTTGCGGCGAGGAGGGCAGGGCGCCGCTGCGCATCCAACCGGCGGCGCTGCGCGGCATTCGCTACGAGATGCCGGTCGCCAGCGCCCAGGTCAAAAGCGCCGTCTTGCTGGCGGGCCTCTTCGCGAAGGGGGCGACGACTGTCGTTGAACCGGGGCCGACCCGTGACCACAGTGAATGCATGTTGCGCGCTGCAGGAGTTGACGTGCGGGCCGAAGACTGGGTTGTCACCCTGCAGCCGTCAACGGGGCTGCGACCGCTGGATTTCCGCGTACCCGGCGACTTTTCCTCCGCGGCCTTTTTGCTGGTGGCGGCGGCGACTGTGGCGGGCAGCGAGGTCCGACTGAAGGGCATCAATCTCAATCCGACCCGCACCGGTCTGCTGGACGCCCTGCGCATTATGGGAGCGGACATAGAGCTCGGCGAGGCCGGGATGGAAGCCGGAGAACCGGCCGGCACCCTGACAGTGAAACAGCGGCCACTGCGCGGAGTCGAAATCGGCGGGGACATGGTCGTCCGCATGATCGATGAATTCCCGGCGCTGATGGTGGCCGCACTTTGTGCCGAGGGACGCACGACCGTGCGCGACGCGGGTGAATTGCGTCTGAAGGAGACCGACCGGCTGGCGGTCATGACCCGGGAATTGCGGCGGCTGGGGGCTTCCATCGAGGAGCGGGACGATGGCTTTGTCATTGACGGCCCCCAGGCGCTGCAGGGCGCGGAAGTGGACGGCCATGACGACCATCGCATCGCCATGAGTCTGACTCTGGCGGGGATGCTGGCGCGGGGCCAGACGCGGCTGCACGATGCGGACTGTATCGCGGATTCTTTCCCCGGTTTCGCAGAGACTCTCAGTTCGCTTGGCGCGCGTGTGGCCGCCGCGCAGGACGTGTGAGGGCGGGTTGCGACCAATTGATATACTGCCTTGACAGGGAGGCGCGCTCTTGCAGCACAAGGTTGGCGTGATCGGTTGGCCGGTTGAGCACAGCGTAAGCCCGCAAATGCACAACGCCGCCCTTCAGGCGGCAGGGCTGGCGGACTGGCGTTACGAACGCATCGCCATTCCGCCGGACATTGTGGGGCACAGCCTGCGCACGCTGCGGGACGAGGGTGGATTCCTCGGCCTGAATGTGACCGTGCCGCACAAACAGGCGGTGTTGCCCTACGTGCGGCCGGATGAAGTCGCGCTCGCGCTGGGGGCCGTCAACACCATCGATTTTCGCGACAACAGCGCGACCAACACCGATCACACCGGACTGATCGATGACCTGCTCGCCCACGGCGTGGAGCTGGCAGGGGCCCGCGCGCTGGTGCTGGGCGCCGGCGGATCGGCGCGCGCAGCCGTCTATGGCCTCAGGCGGGCCGGCGCTGAGGTAGCAGTCGTCAATCGCACAGAGTCCCGGGCAAGCGCCATGTTGGCGCACCTGCGGAGGACTGCGGACATCAGGGATGTCTCTTTGCTCACGCTGGAACGGGCCGCCAGGGATGAATTGTCGCTGGTCGTCAACTGCACCTCGCTGGGCATGTGGCCGCATGGTGACAGC
>DAOUIB010000506.1:0-2941 GCA_034428275.1 Anaerolineae bacterium | reverse complement strand
CCCGGCAATCCTGGCGCGTCGGCTGGCGCCAACCGCCTTCAAGTCAGGACCCCGGCAGTCTGCGTGCAAAAGACGACCCGCGACTCCTGGACGATAGAGGGCTCTCTGCCACCTTGGCAAGCGAGTCAACCGTCCCGCCGGGTGAACGCTTTCGAATGGTCATCCCTCGCCGTGAAGTGGCGGGACGCAGGCGGGTGCCGGATTCCCGGTCGCTCTTTGAATCAAGGGGTGGAAAAAGGGTCGTACAAGCGTGCCTGAGTGGTGATAGGTAGATTCGAACTACCGACCTCGAGATTATGAGTCCCGCGCTCTAACCGGCTGAGCTATATCACCATACTGGAGCAGTAGCGGGGGCAGGATTCGAACCTGCGACCTCCGGGTTATGAGCCCGACGAGCTACCTCTGCTCTACCCCGCAGCGTGGCACAAGAATGACATTGCGGGCCGGGCTTGTCAAGTCCCTCTTTGGCCGGGCGCTGCCCGCAGGCCCGGCCTCTGCTATAATGGAATGCGAACAGATGTGCCGGGGACAGCATGCCAGATTTCATCATAGAATCGGACTTTCAACCTACGGGCGACCAGCCACAGGCCGTCGACCAAATCACGGAAGGCCTGTACGCCGGTCACAGGCATCAGACCTTGCTGGGCGCAACCGGCACGGGCAAGACCTTCACCGTCGCCAACGTCATCGAACGCACCCAGCGTCCCACCCTGGTCATGGCCCACAACAAGACCCTTGCCGCCCAGCTCTACGCAGAGTTCAGGGAACTCTTCCCGCGCAACGCCGTCGAATACTTCGTCAGTTACTACGACTACTATCAGCCGGAAGCCTACGTGCCGCGCCATGACCTGTACATCGAGAAGTCGACCAAAATCAACGATCACATTGAGCGGCTGCGCCTGGCCGCCTGTGCCGCGCTGAACTATCGCCGGGACGTCATTGTGGTCGCCTCGGTGTCCTGCATCTATGGCTTTGGCGATCCCGCCGCCTGGCAAAGGTTGACCGTCGAACTCAGGGTCGGCGACGAGATTCGCCGCGACTCCCTGTTGCGCAAGCTGGTCACCATTCAATACACGCGCAACGACTATGACCTGCGGCGCGGCACGTTTCGGGCCAGGGGCGACACCCTGGAGATCTTTCCGGCCTATGCCGAGACTGCTTTCCGCATCAACCTGTTCGGGGATGAGATCGAACGGATCGTGGAATTCGATCCCCTCACCGGCGAGTTGCTGACCACTCACGACAGCCTGTTGGTCTACCCGGCCCGGGAATACGTCACGGACGTGGAAAAACTGCGCATGGCCGTGCAGGACATCGAGATTGAACTGGAGCAACAGCTGGAGCATCTGCGTTCGCAGGACAAGCTGGTCGAGGCCCAGCGCCTTGAGCAGCGCGTGAACTATGACGTCGAGATGTTGCGGGAAGTTGGCTTCACCAGTGGCGTGGAAAACTACTCGCGTCATCTCGAACAGCGTCCGCCGGGCAGTTCTCCCTACACCCTGATTGACTATTTCCCCGATGACTTTCTGCTGGTCATCGACGAGAGCCACATGACCGTGCCGCAAATCCGCGCCATGTACAACGGCGATCGCAGCCGCAAGACAGTACTCGTCGATTATGGCTTTCGCCTGCCCAGCGCCCTCGACAATCGCCCCCTGAAATTCGATGAATTTCGCGAGCGCACGGGTCAGACGATCTACACCACGGCGACACCCGGCCCCTACGAGCAGGAAAAGAGCGCCGCGGTCGTGCAGCAGATCATTCGGCCAACCGGCATTCTGGACCCGATCGTGGAAGTGCGGCCCCAGGACGGGCAGATCGAGGACCTCCTGCAGGAAGTGGCCCGGCGTATCAGCGCGGGCCAGCGCGCCCTGATCACCACCCTGACCCAACGCATGGCCGAGGACCTGGCGGACTACCTCGTCGAGGCCGGCATTCGCGCCCAGTATCTGCATGCCGAGGTGGACACTTTCGACCGTGTCGAAATCCTGCGGGACTTGCGTCAGGGAGTCTACGATGCCGTGGTGGGCATCAATCTTCTGCGCGAAGGGCTTGACCTGCCCGAAGTCTCCCTGGTGGCCATCCTCGATGCGGACAAGGAAGGCTTCCTGCGTTCCGAGAGCGCGCTCATACAGAACATTGGCCGGGCCGCCCGTCACGTTGACGGCAAGGTGCTCCTCTACGCCAGTTACGAAACGCCGTCCATGGCCCGCGCCATCGAGGAAACGCGGCGTCGGCGCGAACTGCAGCACGCCCACAATCTGGCGCACGGCATCGAACCGGCGACCATTGTCAAACAGGTGCGGGACCTGACCGACCGCGTTCGCACGATGGTGGAAGAGGATCGCCGTTCCGATGCCGGCCTGGACGACCTGTCGCCTGGTTCCCTGCCGCCGGAAGAAAAGCAGCGCCTGATCAATGAGCTGGAGCGAGAAATGAAGGGCGCGGCCCAGATGCTGGAGTTCGAAAAGGCTGCCATTTTGCGCGACCAGATCATTGAACTCCGTGCGGCCCTGGTCCTGGAGCAGGCAGGAGGTGATGCGCTGGAGGCGGAGCGTACGCTGGCGACGCTCGACCTGGACGCTCAGGGCGCGCGGTAACGCCAGACTCCGCCCACCATGGTCCCCAGGACCTGCGCCTCCGGCAGTTCTTCAGGGTCGCACTCAAGCAGGTCCCGGTCCAGCAAGACCAGATCCGCCAGATAGCCCGGCGCCAACCGGCCCAGACAGTCGTCCATCTGCGTGGCCCAGGCGGGCCCCGTGGTGAAGCCCTGCAGGGTCTCCGCGGGAGTGAGCCGCAGTTCCGGCAGCCATCCCCCAGGCCCCGGCGAACCGTCCGGCCGGCGTCGGGTGATCGCCGCATAAAAACTTTTCAGGGGTTCAATCGGCTCCACCGGTGAATCGCTGCCCAAGGCAACGCGCGCGCCCAGGTCCAGCTGGGC
>DAOUIB010000505.1:0-3319 GCA_034428275.1 Anaerolineae bacterium | reverse complement strand
CCAGGCGGCAGCTGACCTTCGCCATGGCGCGCTGCGGCAGCACGGTCTTGAAGCCGGGGCCGGTGTAGCCGCCGCCGAGCCCGTTAATCTCCAGCGTGGGGCGCAGGCCGATGCGCTCCTGCGTGTTGTAGCCCCGCTCGCCGTGACGCGCCGGCGCGCCGGCAACGGCGTCCCACTCACGCTCGCTCCACCGGTTGGTGCGCGCCAGCAACGCCCGCTCGGCTGCGTCGGCCTCGACCACGTCGTCATAAAAGCCGGGCACGCTGACGCGGCCTTCGGCGTCATGCAGCTGCGCGATGATTTCCGCCAGTGCCTGCAGCGGGTTGTGCAGGGTGCCGCCAAAATGACCGCTGTGCAGGTCCTGGCCCGGCCCTTCGACATGCAATTCCATGGTGACGATGCCGCGCAGGGCGTAGACCAGGCTGGGTTGGTCCGGCGCCAGCACCACGCCGTCTGAGATGACGGCCAGGTCGGCGCGGACGCGCTCCGGCTGCTGCGCCACGAAGGCGCCGATGGTCTCCGAGCCGGATTCTTCCTCACCTTCGAGCAGGACCCTGATATTGACGGGCGCGCCGCCGGGCGTCGCCAGCAAGGCCTCGACCGCCTTCAACTGCGCCATGACGTGCAGTTTGCTGTCCACGCTGCCGCGGCAGAACAGGCGTCCGTCGCGCTCGACCGGCTCGAAGGGATCGCTGTCCCAGCCGTCCTTCATGGCGGCCGGTTGCACGTCGTAGTGGGCGTAGAGCAGGACTGTCGGCGCGGCCTCCCCGGCGCCCTGCCATTCGCCCAGCACCAGGGGATGTCGACCGCCGGCCAGATGCAGGACTTCCGCGCCGTCCATGCCGATGGCGCGCAGGTCCCCGGCCAGCCACTGTGCGGCGCGTTCGACTTCGGCCGCGTGCTGCGGCAGGGTGCTGACGCTCGGGATGCGCAGCAGCGCCTCGTATTGCTGGCGGAAGCGCGGCGCATGCTCGCGGGCGTAGGAAAGGGCGTCGTTCATCCTGACCTCCCTGAATGCGGATGGAGGCCGAGTATAGCCGGGAGCGCGTCGCCCTGGTGTACACTGGAGGTGACGGCAAAAGGGGAGCGGGACATGATCATCACCACTACGCCCGGCATCGAGGGCAGCCACATTGCGGAGTATCGCGGCATCGTCACCGGCGAGGCCGTGATGGGCGCCAACATCTTTGTGGACATCGGCGCCAGCATCCGCGACATCATCGGCGGGCGCTCCGGCGGCTACGAGCGGAAGCTGATGGAGGGCCGTCAGGAGGCCATCCGCGAGATGGAGGGCCGCGCGCGCGAGATGGGCTGCGACGCCGTGGTGGGCGTCAAAATCGATCACGAGGCCTTCTCGCCCGGCGGCAGCGGCGGCATGCTGATGGTCATCGCCAGCGGCACGGCGGTACGCCTCAAGCGCGACGACCAGGCCTGATCGCCCGGACTTGACACATTGATGCCCGGGCGCGGAAAAAGGGGGCGTTGAAGAGCCATGTCCTTTAGTTCGGAAGTCGACCGCATGGCGGAAAAGGCCCTGCGCCAGCTGGCGTTGCCGCCCGGTTTGCGGGAGCAGATTCTGGCCTGCAACAGCATAGTGCGCGTACAGTTCCCCGTGCAGCTGGACGACGGCAGCTGGCGCGTGTTCCTTGGCTGGCGCGCCATCCACAGCGAGCATTTGCAGCCGGCCAAGGGCGGCATCCGCTACAACCAACTGGTGTCGCTGGACGAGGTGACGGCGCTGGCCGCCCTGATGACCTGCAAGTGCGCCATCGTCAACGTGCCTTTTGGCGGCGCCAAGGGCGGTGTGCGTCTGGACCCGCGCGACTACAGCGAAGGCGAACTGGAGCGCATCACCCGTCGCTACGCGCGCGAACTGATCAACCGCGGCTACATCATCCCCGGCACCGACGTGCCCGCCCCGGACATGGGCACGGGTCCCCGTGAGATGGCCTGGATCGCCGATACCTACCGGCGCGTCTACCCGCAGGACGTGAACTATTTCGCCTGCGTGACCGGCAAGCCGGTCGGCAGCGGCGGCATCCCCGGTCGCGTGGAGGCCACCGGTCGCGGCGTGCAGGTGGTCATCCGCGAATTCCTGAGCGAGGCGGAGGACGCGCGACGCGTCGGCCTGGGGAGTCTGGCCGGCGCGCGGGTCGCCGTCCAGGGCCTGGGCAACGTCGGCTACCACGCCGCCAAATTCCTGGAGGAGGAGGACGACGCCCGCATCACGGTCATCATCGAACGCGACGGCGCCCTGGTCGATGAAAAGGGGCTGTCGGTGGCGGCGGTGCGCGCCTGGAAAGACGAACACGGCGGCGTGCGCGGCTACCCGCAGGCGCAGTACCTCGAGGACGGCCAGGCCTGCCTCGCGCGGGACTGCGATATCCTGTTGCTGGCCGCCACCGAAGGGCAGGTCACGGAGCGCAACGCTGCAGACATACGCGCCCGGTTGATCGTCGAGGCGGCCAACGGGCCGGTGACCACCGCGGCGGATCGTGAGTTACGCGAGCGCGGCGTCCTGATCCTGCCGGATGCCTTCGTGAACGCCGGCGGCGTCACCGTCTCCTACTTCGAATGGATCAAGAACCTCGCCCACATCCGCTTCGGCCGCCTTGAACGGCGACTCGACGAAATGCGCATGCAGCGCGTGATCGAGGCGCTGGAGGCCCTGACCGGCAAGACCTTGCCGCCGCAGCTGCGACGCGACCTCACGACGGAAAGCGACGAGTTGACGCTGGTGCGTTCCGGTCTGGAAGACACCATGCGCATGGCCTGGCAGGAAGTGCGCGAGACCTGGCTCGGCGAGGGACTGGAAGACCCGCGTTCGGCGGCCTGGCTGGTCGCCATGCGCAAGGTCGCGCAGAGTTACGAGACCACGGGTCTGTGAGCCAGATCCCGCTGGCGGACCGCCTGCGCCCGCAGCGGCTGGAGGACTTCGTCGGCCAGCGCCATCTGACCGGCGCGGGCAAGCCCTTGCGACTCGCCATCGCCCGCGACGAGTTGCACTCGATGGTCTTTTGGGGCCCGCCAGGCGTCGGCAAGACCACCCTGGCGCGCATCATCGCCGCCAGCACCGATCGTCGCTTTTACCCGCTCTCGGCCGTCGCCGCCGGCAAGGGCGAAGTGCGCGCCATCATTGAGGAATTGCAGGGCCGCAGGGCGCAGCCCGGCCTCTTCGCTGAAGAGGAGCGAGAGGGCGACACGCGCGGCCCCGTCCTCTTTCTCGACGAAATCCACCGCTTTAACAAGGCGCAGCAGGACTATCTGCTGCCCTACGTCGAGGACGGCACCATCATCCTGATCGGCGCCACGACCGAAA
>DAOUIB010000504.1:0-3583 GCA_034428275.1 Anaerolineae bacterium | reverse complement strand
ACCCCTGGACGGGCGCGCTCTTCGCGCTGGGCCTGGTCGCCTGGGCGCGGCGGATACAGCGGCAACGCGGCGTGCTGCCGCTGCTGCTGCCACTGGCGCTGGTCATACTCTTGCTGCCTTCGGCCCTGGCGCTCTCCTTCCCGCGCGAAAACCCGAGCCACACGCGCGCCAGCGGCGCACTGCCCGTCGCCCTGATAATCGCGGCCCTGCCCCTCGCGCAACTGGTCGACCAACTGCGGCACGCGTTACGCGGCCGCGCCGGCGCCGTCTGCGCTGCCGGCATGGTCCTGCTGTTTACGCTGGGCGCGCTGCAAACCAGTCAACAACGCTATTTCGACGAAAACCTGCGCTACTGGCGGCAGGCCACTTTCGACTATTCGACGGCTGGGCAGGCGCTGGCATCCTTTGTCGCCGTCAATGACGCGCCGGGCAATGCCTTTGTCATCGCGTGGCCCCACTGGTGGGACCATCGCGCCGTGGGCATTGAGGCCGGTCTGATGGAATGGCCCAACGGCCTCCACGGCAGCGACAACCTTGCCCGGGACCTCGCCGCGGCGCGGGCGCGCGAAGGACTCTATCGACTCAAAGCGGGGGCCGGCCTCCTATTCTTTCTTTCGCCCGAAGACGAGGCGTCCCTTGCAGTCCTGCGGGACCTCTTTCCGGCCGGTCTGGCGGAACATCGACGCAGTGGACTTGAGCGACACGAATTCCTGCTCTACCGGGTGCCGCCGCCGGACGATTCGGCGTGACGAACGCTGGATGAGAAACCCTGAAGAAGCCCTCCGGTCGTGTAGAATGCTTCCGCTTGCAGCAGAAAACAGGCAGGGTCGACGGGGGCAGTGAATAGCGGGAAGGCCGGGTCCGACCGGCGCAACAGGGTGCTGACTGCCGCGCTGCTGCTGTTGACGCTGCTGGCGGGCGGCGTATTGCGCTTCACCGGGCTCAACTGGGACGACTACACCTTTCTGCACCCCGATGAACGCTTCCTGACGGACGTCGTGTCTTCCATCGGCGGCGGTCTGCGTTCGACCCGGGCGACTGAGGAAGAGCGCAGCGGGCAGGTCGCCTTCTGCATGGACCGCTATCCGGCGGGCAATGGCGCCGGCCCCTGGTTCGACACGGAATGCTCGACGCTCAACCCGCACAATGCCGGCAAGGGCATTTACGTCTACGGCACGCTGCCCCTGTTTCTGGCGCGGGCCGCGGGCGAAGAGCTGACCCGGCTGACCGGCGACTCCTCACACAGCAGCTTTTATGGCCTGCACCTGGTCTGGCGCGGCCTGTCGGCGCTGGCGGAGACGGCCGTCATTCTTGCAGTCTTCCTGACTGGCGTCACCCTGCTGGACAGGCGGACGGCCCTGCTGGCCGCGGCGTTCTACAGCGTCGTCGTGTTTTCCATTCAGCAGGCGCACTTCGGCACCGTGGACGCCATCACGAATTTGTGCTGCGCGCTGGGCCTGCTGTTTGCCGCGCGAGTCTGGAAAGGCGGGCGTCTGCGGGACTACGCGCTTTTCGGTCTCTTCTGTGGCTGCGCCCTGGCCAGTCGCATCAACGTCGCGCCGCTGGCGGGCCTGGTCCTGCTGGCGCCGCTGCCGCATATCGTGGGCCGCCGGCGCAGGGCTGTTCCAACGGGCGACCTGGCGCGCAAAACAAGCGCCGGTCTGGTCGCAGCCGGGCTACTGACCGCGCTGACCTTTCGCGTCCTGAATCCCTACGCCTTCGGCGGCCCCGGCTTTTTTGACGTGACGCCGAACCTGCGCTGGCTGGAAGACGTCATTGAAGCGCGCAGCCTGGTCAGCGGCCTGATCGACATCCCGCCAAACTGGCAGTGGCTGGGCCGCGCGCCCTGGCTGTTTCCGCTGAACAACATCCTGCTCTGGGGTCTGGGCCCGGCGCTCGGCCTGGCCGCGGCTGCCAGTGCAATTTGGGCGCTGTTGCGACTGTTGCAAGGTCGGCCTGGTTCGACGCGCCTGTTGTTGCCGCTGGTCTGGACGCTGGGCTATTTCGCGCTGCTGGGCGGCGGCCACGTGGCCAGCATGCGCTACTTCCTGCCGCTCTATCCGGCGCTGACGCTGCTGGCGGCCTGGGGATTGATGCGCCTTGTTCATGTGAGCGTCGGCGGAGGTCGCAGGCTGGCCCTGCTGTTGACCCTTGGAGTCCTCGCTTTCAGCGCCCTGTGGGCCCTGATGTTCAGCAACATTTATCGGCACCAGTTGACGCGGGTGCAGGCCAGCCACTGGTTCTGGGAACGCGTTCCTGGCGATTTCGCCATGTCAGTGGAAGGCGGGAACGCCGAGGCGCCGCTTGTCAATATCGCGGTGGCCAACCGCGGCAGTCACGGCGACCTGCTGACTCGCGCCAGTCGTTACGAGACCGGTCAGCCCTTCAGCCAGTTCGTCCATGCCACGGCGGATGGAGAGCTGCGGGCCGTCCACATCCCGCATCTGGCGGACCCGCTGGCGGACGCAGGCGTTGAGTCGCTGCGAATCGTTCTGGGCGACCCCGACAGCGGCGACACGCTGGCGGAGGGCCGGCTGGACGCCGACTTTTCGCCTGCCGATCACCCCCTGGGGGATGCCTGGGACGTTGCGCTGGAGCCAACCCTGCAGGTGACAGAGGGGCAGGAACTGCTCTTCACCTTCGAGGTGCTGGACGGCGGACCGGTGACGACCGGCGGCTCGGTGGTGGCGCAGGAAGGGGTCTGGGAGGACGCCATTCCCTACCTTGTCTGCACCCTGCCGCCGGAAGTGACTCTGGCGGACGACCCGCCACCGGGCCTGCTGGACTCCGGTCAATGCAGGGGGCGCAACGCCTGGAACGGCCTCCTGCTGGGTGTGGACCTGGGACTTGCCGGCGAAGACGACGAATCGCTCCGTTCGCGCCTGATCAACGGCCTGCACAGCAGCGACTACGTCAGCATCAGCAGCAACCGCTTTTACGATTCGAAGCGGCGCAATCCGCTGCGCTGGCCGCTCTCGGACCGCTACTATGAAGCGCTTTTCGCCGGAGAACTGGGTTTCGACCTGGTGGCGCGCTTCGAGGAAAGTTTCGAACTCGGCCCGCTGCGCTTCCCGGACCAGCATTTGCCCACGCACGACGGGCCGGCCTGGCTCAATGAATTCGAGCCCGAGGAAGCATTTCACGTTTACGACCACCCGACGGTCTTCGTCTTCGCCAAAAGCCAGACCTACAACCCCTTGCACGTGGAGGCGGTCCTGCGCGAGGCGCCCCTGAACACCCTGGGGGAGCGCCTCCAGGCCCCGGTCGAGAATTGCCCGCAAATGTATCTCAACCCCGGCGGTGGCGGCTGCGACACCACGCTGGTGGACGTCCTGCGCCGCGACACCCTCACGGCGGACGCGCATCCGGACTGGCTGCTGCTGGATGACGAACGTCAGGGGAAGCAGGTGGAGGGCGGCGGCTGGAGCGAGCGCTTCGACAGCGACAGTCCCTTGAATCGGGAACCCCTGCTCGCGATTGCGGGCTGGTGGCTGGCGGTCACAGCCTTCGGTCTCGCGGCATGGCCCTGGCTGACTTTTGCCCTGCCCGGCCTGGCGGACCGCGGTCTGGTGGCCGCCCGCAT
>DAOUIB010000503.1:0-1639 GCA_034428275.1 Anaerolineae bacterium | reverse complement strand
TCAAAATGTCCTCCATGCCTGACGCCCCGCTTTCCCTCGGACAGTTGCAGAGCAAGTCCCTGAGGGAACACATCGTCGACGTCCTGCACGAGGCGATCCTCTGTGGCGATCTCAGCCCCGGCCAGCCCCTGATCGAGACGGACCTGGCGGCGCAGCTTGGCGTGAGTCGCGCGCCGCTGCGGGAAGCCATCCAAATCCTCAACAGCGAGGGTCTGGTCGAGACCATCCCCAGGCGCGGTACGCACGTCTCCACCCTGGAGCGCAAGGACATCGTCGAACTTTACAGCCTGCGCGGCGTGCTTGAAGCGCTGGCGATTCGCTGCATTATCGACCAGAGCGATCCCTGCGATCTGCGGCGTCTGGAGGCGATCAGCGAGCGGATGCTGCGCGCGGCCAACCAGGGCAACCTGCGCAAGGTCAACGAGCTCGACCACAGCTTTCACGACACCCTGATCGCCATGAGCGGCCACAGCCTGCTGCAGACCACCTGGCACCTGGTGGCCCTGCGCGTGCGCCGCGTGATGACCCTGCGCAACATGCGCAACGATGACATTCGTCTGGTCGCCTACAGCCACCTGCCCATTCTGGATGCCATTCGCAACCGGGACGGGGAGCGCGCCACCAGCGCCATTGAGGCCCACGTCGCCACGGGCGGCGACCTGGTGGCCGAGGACTGGGAAATCGACGCCTTGCCGGCGCCACTGGACGAACAGGAACTTTGAGAACAGGCCCCGGTCCGCTCAGGCATGAGGCCGGGGACCGTCGCTGACAATTTGCCGGGAGAGATGACATGACCATTCGCACTGCCGTGATCGGCGCCAGCTTCGCCCGCGACGCCTATCTGCCCGCATTGGCCAACATCGAAGACGCCGAAGTCGTGGCCATCGCCAGCGCGCGCCTGGAGAGCGCCCGCGCCACGGCGGAGCAGTTTGGCATCCCGCAGGCCTATGACGACTGGCGCGTCATGCTGGAGCGCCACGAGGCCGATCTGGTGTGCATCGCCACGCCGCCCGTCTACCACGCGCCCATGACCCTGGCCGCGCTGGAGACCGGCGCCCACGTCCTCTGCGAAAAACCGACGGCCATGAACGCCGGCGAGGCGCGCGACATGCTGGAGGCCGCGGAGGCCGCCGGCGTGCTGCATGTCATCGGCCACGAACTGCGCTTCAACCCCAACCGCCGCCGTATCAAGTCCCTGCTGGACGCCGGTGAAATCGGTAGCGTGCGCCACGTCAACATGACCAGCATCAACGCCGGTTGGGGCGACCCCGCCTCACGGCCGGCCGGCGACTGGTGGTCCATGGCCGACATGGGCGGTGGCCGACTCGGCGCCGCCGGCTCGCACGCCATCGACCTCATGCGCTGGTGGTTCGGCGACGTCGCCGCGCTCAGCGGCCAGGTCGCCACCATGGTGCAGGACCGCGTCGACGCCAACACTGGCGAGACCTGGCGGGCTACGGCCGACGACCAGTACAGCGTCCTGCTGGAAATGCAAAATGGCGCGCTGGTGTCCGTGTTTATGAGCGGCGCCGCCCGTCACAGCGGCGGCAGCAGCCTGCAGATCTTCGGCAGCGAAGGCACGATCGTGCTCGGCGACGCCGACGAACGCCTGCTGCTGGCCCGCGCCGGCGAAGACTTC
>DAOUIB010000502.1:0-1616 GCA_034428275.1 Anaerolineae bacterium | reverse complement strand
GTGTTGGCCTCTCCCGGCGTGCCCGTTCGCGGCTATTCGGACCAGGTGCTGGAGCAGCTGGAGAGGCAACAGCAGGTCGAAGTGGAAGACATCCTCGCCAACGTCGTGTCGGAAGAGAGCAATGTACGCCAGGTGTTGTTCCGCATTGCTTACGGCAGTGCGGATGCCGGCTTTGTTTACCGCAGCGACATCACAGCCGAGCTGTCAGACAGGGTCGCTGTCATTCCGCTCGCCAATGAAATCAACGTACACGCCACCTATCCTGTCGCTGTGATGGCCAACAGCGACAATGAGCAGTTGGCCCGCGCTTTCATCGCACTGCTGCTTTCGCCCACGGGCCAACGAAGCCTGCAGGACCACAGTTTCATCCCTGCGAACCCGGAGGCGCCGCCCTGTTACGGGTCTCCCTTCTGGCTGGCAGGCCCCGCATGAAGCGCGTGCCGGCGGCCACCCTTGTGCTGGTGGCTATGGTGGCGGCCGGCTTCCTGCTGTTACCCGTGCTGGTGCTGCTGTTCCAGGGGCTCGGCACTCCCGCAACTGGCGGTCCGGGTGACCCGGCCCTGCCCCAGGCGCTGGCGCTAAGCCTTGTCACCACCTGCATCAGCATGCTGCTGGTGCTGGTGTTCGGCACGCCCCTCGCCTGGGTCCTGGCGCGCTGGCGATTTCCGTTTCGGCGACTCCTCGCCGTTTTGCTGCAATTGCCGCTTGTCTTGCCCCCCGCCGTAGCAGGTCTGGCCTTGCTGCTGGCGCTGGGCCGAAGGGGAGCGCTCGGCAACCTGCTGGCCTCGCTCAACCTTGAAATCGCCTTCACAACGAGCGCAGTGGTGCTGACCCAGGTGTTCGTCGCGGCCCCTTTCTATTTGCGCGCTGCCCAGGCGGGCTTTGCCAGTGTGCCTGGCGACATCGAGGCGGCTGCCCGCGTGGATGGCGCCACCGGGCTGGCCCTTTTTCTGAGGGTCTCCTTGCCCCTTTCCCTGCGGGCGCTTGGCGCCGGATTGACGCTGGCCTGGGCCCGCGCCCTGGGTGAATTCGGGGCAACCATCCTCTTCGCCGGCAATTTGCAGGGGCGCACCCAAACCATGCCCCTGCTGGTCTACAATGCGCTGGAGCGCAATTTCGACACAGCCATCCAGACCGGCCTGATTCTGGTGCTGCTGGCATTGGGCGTCCTTCTGCTGGCCAGTCGTCTGCGCGCGCCCGATTCTGCCGGATACCCTTGATAGCGGAGACCATCCACCTTGAATTCATTTCCTGAAATGGCGAAACGGGAGCAGGCGCATGCAGGTTGAACTCGTGGCCCTGGACCTGGAGACGACCGGACTTGATCCGCAGCGCGACTCGATCATCGAGATTGGCGCCGTGCGCATGCGTGACGGCCAGGTGATAGACGAGTATTCGCAACTTGTGAACCCTGGCGTGCCTCTGCCCCGGGAGATCACGGACATCACCGGCATCCGACCGGAGCAGCTGGTCGGGCAACCCCTCATAGAGGAGGTCTTGCCGGAAGTACTCCGCTTCGTCGCCAATGCACCGGTCATAGGCCATAACGTCAACTTCGACATGGACTTCCTCGGCCGACAGGGTGTCCTGCGGGGCAACCTGCGCCTGGATACCGT
>DAOUIB010000501.1:0-2994 GCA_034428275.1 Anaerolineae bacterium | reverse complement strand
AGGGCTGGATGTCCATGCACCAGCCGGCGACGGCCACGGCATATTCCCAAAGGAATAACTGCGCGCCAAGATCGTAAAGGTCGCTGAGCGTCAGCCGCAGCACCGGATGGCCGCTTTCCTCAAGCGCGCCGAGCGCTGCGTCCTGGCTGTCGTCGCCTTCCAGTTTCAACTGCACGAAGAGGCGGTCCGCACCGTAGCGCTCCGGCGCCGACAGGGTTTCGCCGGTCACCGGCACTATGCCCGTGCCATCCTTGCCCGTGCTTTCGGCAATCAGTTGCTCGACCCAGTCGCCGAAGGGTTCCAGGCCTGGCGAACAAATCAGCGTCAGTTTGTCCCGTCCCGCGCGTGCCAGACTGCCCAGCACTGCGCCCAGCCAGGCCCCGGGGTTCTGTCCGGGCTCCAGCTGACAGCCGCTGGCCATCGCCAGCGCGCGCTTCAACAACAGCGGCAGGTCCACGCCGGCCAGCGCCGCCGGCACGAGGCCAAAATACGAGAGCGCGGAATAGCGGCCGCCGATGTTCGGGTCGTTCAGGAAAATCGCGCGGAATTCATGCTCTCGCGCCAGATCGACCAGGGAGCTGCCGGGGTCGGTGATGGCGACGAAGTGGTCGCCAACTTCCGTCCCGCACAGGGACAGGCTCGCCTGGGCGAAACAGTGCTGGAAGAGTGTCCGCGTTTCGATGGTGCCGCCGGACTTGGTGGAGACCAGGTAGAGAGTCCGCTCAGGGTCCAGTCCGTCGGTCGCGGCGCGAATGGCGTCGGGACTGGTGCTGTCCAGCACCGTCAGCCGCAGGCCACCGGCGTCCGGCCCCCAGAGCTCCCCGAAAAGTTCCGGCGCCAGGCTGGAACCGCCCATGCCGAGCAGCAGGACGTCAGTATACCCCTCGTCACGCAGGGTATCGGCCAGGGCCTGAACGCTGCCGGGTGAACCCCAGGCGTGAGTTTGGCCCATGGTCGCCCGGTCGTTTGACTCGACGCTGTCAAGCATGGTCTGCGCGCAGTCCAGCCAGCCGAGGCGGTCGGCGATTTCGGTCGCTTCGGGTCGCCAGACCCTATGATCGCGGCGCCAGATACGCGCCACGACGTCCTGCGCGGCCATGTCCGCGAGGGTCGCATCCACCAGACTCTGGTGGCGCTGCAACTGCGATGACATGTGCTGCGTTTCCGCCCGGATCTGGTCGCGCCTGGCGGCGATGGTGCCCAGCAGGTCCTCAAAGGGCGCGATGAACTTGTCGACGCCCTCGGTCTGCAATTCCTCGCCCGCCAGATGCAGGTCGATGCCGAGTTCGGCGAGACGCTCGACGCGCGCGCGACTGCCCTCCAGGTCATCTTCGACCGTCAGGGCGACCGTGCCGTGGTCGAGGAAGGCCTCCAGCGTTTCGGGTGGCAGGGTGTTGACGGTGTCCGGGCCGATCAGCGTGTCGACGTAGAGGGTATCCGGCAGGGCGGGGTCCTTGGTGCTGGTGCTGGCCCAAAGCGGACGCTGCACGCGCGCGCCCTGCTGCGCCAGTCGTTGCCAGCGCTCGCCCGAGAACAACTCCCTGAAACGCTGGTAAACCAGCTTTGAGTTGTCAATGGCGATTCTGGCCTGCATTTCCTGCGCGCCGGCTTCCGCCAGCGGGCCTTCCAGCTTGACGTCGACGCGGCTGACGAAGAAGGAGGCCACCGACCCTACCTTGCCGAGGTCCCCGCCACTGGCCGCGAGCCGCTCCAGACCGCGGATGTAGGCATTGGCGACCGCCTCGTAGTGCGCCATCGAAAACATCAGGGTGATGTTGACGTTGATGCCCTCGGCGATCAGTTGCTCGACGGCCGGGATGCCCTCCCGCGTGGCCGGCACCTTGATCATCAGGTTGGGTCGCTCCAGTTCCTGAAAGTAACGCCGCGCCTCGGCTACCGTACCATCGGTATCAAAGGCCAGGTTGGGATTGACCTCCAGGCTGACGTAACCGTCTTCTCCCTCGCTCTCTTCATAGACTGGCAGGAAGAGCCCGGTCGCCATGTGAATGTCCCTGAGCGCCATGGCTTCATAGGCCTCGCTGACGCTGGCGCCGCCAACCACCAGTTCCTGTAACTGGTCGTCGTAGTCGTTGCTCTGGGCGATTGCCTTCTCAAAGATGGCCGGGTTGGACGTCACGCCCCGTACGCCCTGGTCGATCAGGGCCTGCATTTCGCCCGAAGTGACGAAGGCGCGCCGGATGTAGTCCAGCCAGACAGACTGACCCAGCTGTCCCAGTTCCTGAATCTTGTTCATCGAACCCTCCTGCCTGAAGCGCCGATTATGCACATCCAGCCTGTATCGGCAAGCGCCGCGCCGGGTTCGCGGGAACGCCCCTGAATTTCCTTGCCTCAAATGCGCAGGCGGGTAAAATTCGCGCGTTCGCTCCGGCATTCTTCGGAGGCACCATGGCCGTTCCCCTGCAAACCGCCGTCATCGGCACCGGAAACATGGCGCGCAATCACATCACGGGCATGTTGCAGCAGGGCGATACGACGCAGATCCGCGTCGTCTGCGAACCTTCGCCAGCGGCCTGGGAAGAGGCAGCCGCGCTCTTCATGGAGAGGGACCTGGAACCTCCGCCCAACATTCCGGACCTGGAGACTCTGCTGGATGAACACGGAGAAGCGCTTGAAGCCGCCTTCATCGTCACCCCGCACAACCTGCACTACCAGCATGCCTCCATGTGCCTGGAAGCCGGCCTGGACGTCTTGCTGGAGAAACCCATGGTCATGAACGGGGACGAAGCCCTGCGCCTGATCGACACCAGGGACCGCACGGGCGGGCTGCTGGTGGTGGCCTTCAACGGCAGCATGTCTCCCAATATCCGCACGGCGGTGGACATCCTGCGCAGTGGCGGCCTGGGTCGGGTCCAGTCCATCACCGCGACTGTGTGGCAGGACTGGGACCGCATCACGATCGACACCTGGCGCCAGCGTCCGAAAGTCTCGGGCGGCGGCTTCCTTTTCGACACCGGCGCGCACATGCTCAATACG
>DAOUIB010000500.1:0-5825 GCA_034428275.1 Anaerolineae bacterium | reverse complement strand
GCATTGCCAGCGATCTGGACCGGCACGGCGACTTTCGCTGTCTGCAGGAAACCAATCTCGCGCCGCAGGCGGATAGCCTCCTGCCGGCGCTGCTGCTCATGCTGGCGGGCTTCGCGGCGGTGACGCTTTTCAGCCGTTACGCGCGACGGGCTGAAGCCGGCGCGTCTGCCTGAGGGGCGGGAGTCGCCAAAGTCGCCAAATCCGGCATCATTGACGCCCGACGAAAAGACAGGAGTGCAACATGGACCAGACGGAGAAAGCACAGTACATCGCCTGGATTCGCGAGTTGCCGCAGCAACTGCGCGCACTGGTCGAGGGGCTGGACGAGGAACAGCTGACGACCCACTTTCTGGCGGGGGAGTGGAACGTCGCCCAGAACGTGCACCATCTGGCGGACACGAACATGAACGTCTTTATGCGCATCAAGATGGCGCTCAGCGAGGACCGGCCGACGATCGCCAGCTTCGACCAGGACAAGTGGGCGGTGACGGCCGAGGCCGACGGCATGCCGATAGAGCCATCGCTGGTCCTGCTGGACGGTCTGCAGGATCGTTGGGCGGCGCTGGCCGAGACCCTCAGTGACGAGCAGTTGGCGCGCAGTGTGGTTTCACCGCTTTACGGAGAATCGACGATCGGCGACATGCTCCGGGGGTATTCGCGGCACGGCCTGAACCATCTGGACCAGATCCGCGAAACACTGGCCGCGCAGGGTTGACGTGGACGCCGGCCACGACTGGCCGGTCATCGGGCACGGCCACGCCGTTCGCCGCCTGCGGCAGGGCCTGCAGCATGGCCGCCTGCACCACGCCTGGCTGATCACCGGGGCGGAGGGCCTGGGGCGCGCCACCCTTGCGCTCAGCTTCGCCATGGCGCTCAATTGTCAGGCGGAGGCGCCGGCAAGGCGGCCCTGTCAGGACTGCAGCGCCTGTCAACGAATTCGGAGCGGCAACCACCCGGACCTGTTGCAGGTCCAGCCGGAGGATGGCGCGGCCCTGCGCATCGACGCCATCCGGGACGCGCTGCGCAACCTGGCGCTGAAGCCCTGGGAGGGCCGGCGACGCGTCGCCATCTTTCACGATTTCGAGCGCGCGCAGCCCCGGGCCCAGGACGCCCTGCTCAAGACTCTGGAAGAGCCGGCGCCGGGGGCGGTGCTGATCCTGGTGGCCACGTCGGTCCGGGCCCTGCTGCCCACGATCAGCAGTCGCTGTCAGCAGCTGGCGCTGCGTCCGCTGCCCTTTGACGACCTGTACGGCGCCCTGCTGCAGCGCGGCGCTTCTGAAGAACGCGCGACCCTGCTGGCCCGCCTCAGTGGCGGAAGGGTCGGCTGGGCGCTGCGGGCCCTGGAAGACGCGGCCATGCTGGAGCAACGGGCGGAAGCGCTGGACACCCTGGAAAGTTGCCTCGACAGCGACCGCGCCGGTCGCTTTGCGCTGGCGGAGAAACTGGCGCGCCGCCCCCGCCCGGAACTGCGACTCACCCTGGAGCAGTGGCAGTCCCTGTGGCGCGACCTCTTGCTGCTGGCCAGGGGCAGTCAGGTGCCGCCCGTCAACAGCGATCGCGGCGAGGCGCTGTCGCGGCGGGCCGGGGATTTGCCGGCCGACGAGGTCCGCGCGGCGCTGGTGGCGACGCGTCGGCTACTGGCCAACCTGCGCAGCAACATGCAACTGCGCCTGGCGCTGGAAGTGATGTTGCTGGATTATCCGGGCCTGCAGGACGACTGAAGGTCAGCTGTCGTCACTGCCCGGTCGCGGTTCAACCGCGAAGCGCAGCGCCGTGCGTTCCTGGCCGTCGATAGTGACCTCGGTGAACATGGGCGTGCAGACGATGTCAATCTCGTCCTGTTCGAGGTAACCGCGGCAAATGGCCAGGGCCTTGACGGCCTGGTTCACGGCCCCGGCGCCGATGGCCTGCACCTCGGCGAAGCGATGCTCGCGAATCACGGCGGCGATGGCGCCGGCGACGGAGGTTGAACGGGAGCGGGAAGAGACCTTGATTACGCTGACCCGGGGTTCGTACGCTTCTTGCTCCTGGTCGTCCGGTTCGTCTGCCGGGTACTGCGGTGGAAGCGTGTCAGAGTACGGGTCATCGAACATCGTTAGCCCTCACCGGATATATGCAAAGTCAAAAGCGAATTAACATTCTCCATTCTAACAAAAGGCAATTCTGTATACAACATTCATAATTTCTTCGAATTGCTGCGGCCCGACCGAAACGATTTTGACCAATTTCGTCCCCCTGCGCTATACTACCGCGGCAAGACAGCGTTGGCCTGCGCAGGTGGCCACGCCCCCGTTCCTTCCCGGCTATCCCAGGCGTGGCGCATGTTCGAGACCCATATCGTGGACCCACAGGAAGCCTGGAAAACCACGCTGAACCAGTTGGAGATCCAGCTGGACCGCGGCAATTTCGACACCTGGTTGCGCGATACCGTCTTCCTGGGCTGTGAAAACGCGGCGGACGGCGAGAGCGCCAGCACCTTCACCATTGGCGTACGCAACAGTTTCGCGCGTGACAACCTGCAACATCGCCTCTATCGTAGCGTACGCCGCGTGCTGCGCGACGTCTATGGCAGCGAGGTTGAGTTGCGCTTCGAGGTGCATCGCCCGGAAAAGGCCGACAACGGCAGCGACGCCAACCGCGAAGACAGCAAGCCCCTGTTCCGCTATGCCTCGCGCCAGGGTGGGCAGGGCGCGGCAAGGGCGCGGCCGGCGGGCGTGCCGCCGCAGGTCGAGTTGCCCGAGAGTCATCTCAACCCGCGCTACACTTTCGATCGCTTTGTGACCAGCAATGCCAACATGATGCTGTATTCGGCCGCCCGCGCCGTCGCCGAGGAGCCGGCCGCCCGCTACAACCCCTTCGTCATTTATGGCGGCGTGGGCCTGGGCAAGACGCACCTGTTGCAGGCCATCGCCAATGAAAGCCAGCAGGGCAACTATCGCGCGCTTTACATCCCCTCCGAGGGCTTTATCAACGACCTCGTCAACGCCATCCGCTATCGCACGACGGCGCTGTTTCGGGAAAAGTACCGCTCGGTTGATCTGCTGCTGATCGACGACATCCAGTTTATCGCGGGCAAGGAAAGCACGCAGGAGGAGTTCTTCCACACCTTCAACGCGCTGCACATCGAAAACAAGCAGATCGTCGTCGCTTCCGACCGGCACCCCAGCGAACTTGAACTGCTGGAAGACCGCCTGCGCTCGCGTTTTGAGGGCGGTCTGGTGATCGACATCCAGTTGCCGGAATTCGAGACGCGCGTGGCCATCGTGGAAAGCTGGGCGCAGGAAAGGGGGCGCAGCCTGCCGCGTTCCATCAGCGAAAAGCTGGCGGATGGCGCCCGCAACAGCATACGCGAACTGGAAGGCCTGTTCACCAGCATGCTGGCCACCATGGACCTGGCGGACGAGCCCTTCTCCACGACGGCGGCCGGGCGCGTGGTGCAGCAACACGAAAGCGCGCGGGCGCGCCAGGCGAAAATCACCATCGACCAGGTGCTGGCCGCCACGGCGGCCGCCCACAACCTGACGGTGATGGACCTGACCGGCAAGAATCGCTCGGGGCACATCAGCCGCGCGCGTCACGTCGCCATGTACCTGGCGCGCGACCTGACGGAAGCTTCCTTTCCGCAGATCGGGCGGGCCTTCGGCATGCGCAGCCATTCGACGGCGATGCACGGTCATGAACGGGTCGCCGTTCAGATGCAGGAGGACGAGGCCTTTCGCTACGAGTTGCTGGCCTTGCGCGAACGCATCATGAAGGGCGAGTAAGGCGGCCATCGCGCGCTTCCGTACCGCTTCAACGAACGACCAGATTGACCTTCGGTTCCTGCCCGCTGCGGGCCGGAATGAAGATGGCCTTTTGCGGCTCCCGCCCCTGCAGAATACGTTGCGCGCCCTCGCTTTCCAGAGCGGTGGCGATCGCCTGCTCGCGGGAGATATCCACCTCGACCTGCATTTCACCGCGGGGCCGGCCATTGACCATGACCACCAGCGCGACGGTGTCGGCGCGCGCCTTTTCCTCATCCCATTCGGGCCAGGCCCGGGTGTGAATGCTGTAGTCGCCGCCGATGCGCTGCCATAGCTCCTCGGCCACGTGGGGCGTGAAGGGCGCCATCAAGAGCAGCTGGGTGCGCACGATTTCCCCCCAGGCCGTCGCGCCCACGCTGCCGGAACGCAGGGCCGCGCGCAGGTCGTTCTTCAGTTCCATCAGGGACGCGATGCAGGTATTGAAGCGGAAGCGTTGCAGGCCGTCGGTCACGCGACGAATGGTCTCCTGCGTGCGACGCTCCAGTTCGCGTTCGACCTCTGCATCGCCGGGGCCGGCGGGCGGGCCGGCGCAGACCAGGTCCCACACCTCCTGCAGCCAGCGTTGCGGCCCGCGAATGCCGTCCGGGTCCCAGGGGCCGCCCTTCTCCCAGTCGAAGGCGAACATCAGGTAGGCCCGCACGGTGTCGGCGCCGTATTGGTCCACCAGGTCGTCGGGGTCCACCACGTTGCCCTTGCTCTTGGACATGCGCTGGATTTCGAGGTGCTGCTGCAACTGGTTGACGTTGTTGACGCCCTCAATGTGGGGGATGATGACTTCCGCGTCCGGCAGGACTTCAACGACGTGACGGACGCCGGCCATGTCCACCTGCAGGATGTTTTCGGTGCGGCGCATGATCTCGCCGACGACGCCCTCGAAGCCCGGCGGCGTGTCGGAGGGGCGTTCGATGACCTCGACGCGGTCGGCCAGCAGACGCATACCCTGCATCTGGCCGGAGGCCAGCACGATGTCGCCGTTGCGCTCCGCGCCCAGCACCTGGCCCTGATTGCGCAGTTGCAGCATGGGTTCGCCCCAGGTCAGCACCTCGGGGTCGCGATCGTGATCGGCCATGATGCGCATGGTCTCGTCAAAGAGGCCGCAATCGCGCATGGCGCGGGCGAACCAGCGCGAATAGAGCAGGTGCATGGTGGCGTGCTCGGCGCCGCCGGTATAGGTGTCGACCGGCAGCCAGTAGGCCGCCTCTTCGGGGTCGAAGGGGCCCGCGTCGAAGTGCGGGCTCAGGTAGCGGTACCAGTACCAGGAGGAACACATGAAGGTATCCATCGTGTCGGTCTCGCGACGCGCGGGATTGCCCTGTGAGTCACTCGTGTTCAGAAAGGGCTCGTGCCAGTTCAGCGGACTGCGGCCGCCGGGGTCGAATTCCACGTCTTCCGGCAGGAGCACCGGCAGCGCCTCGTCGGGCAGGGCCTCGATTTCGCCGTCGGCGCGGTGCAGCACGGGGATGGGGCAACCCCAGTAGCGCTGACGGCCGATGAGCCAGTCCCGCAGGCGGTAGTTGATGGCTTCCTCACCGATGCCCTCCGCCTCCAGCCAGTCGATGACGGCGGCGATGGCCGGGTTGCGGCGGCCGCGATGGCGGTCTGACAGCTGGCCGTCAAAGCGGCCGCTGTTGACCATGACGCCCGGTCCTTCCCAGGCTTCCTCCAGCGGCGCGTCAGGGTCCTCGCCCTCCTGCAGAATCACTCGCGTGACCGGCAGATCGAATTGCCGCGCGAACTCGAAATCGCGCTGGTCGTGGCCCGGCACCGCCATGATGGCGCCGCTGCCGTAGGTCAGCAGCACGTAGTCGGAGACCCAGACGGGCAACCGTTCGCCATTGACCGGGTTGATGGCGAAGGACCCGCTGAAGACTCCCGTGCGCTCGCGGGTCTCTGACGTGCGTTCGATTTCGGTGCTGGCGGCCGCGCCTTCGACGTAGGCCTCGACGGCGTCGCGTTGCGCCTCCGTGGTCAGTTTGGCGACCAGGTCGTGCTCCGGCGCCAGCAACATGAAGGTCGAGCCCC
>DAOUIB010000499.1:0-2990 GCA_034428275.1 Anaerolineae bacterium | reverse complement strand
CAGAGAGATGTGTTTAACAACAAACATAACTGTCACAGTATTAAAAGTAGCCAATTGTGTGATATGTCGCCCCTACACCCCACTCCCTGCACCTCATTGTAGGGGCGATTTATCAAATCGCCCGTCTGTCGGTATGTCCTGCACGGGCGACATGGTATGTCGCCCCTGCAGTCGTTTATTGCCAGCGTATGTAGGGGCGATTTATCAAATCGCCCGCCGAGTCGTCCGGTTTCACGCGGGCGACATGGTATGTCGCCCGTACATCCCACTCCCTGCAGTGGGCTGCAGTCCAATCGCGTTGAATGGTCCTAATGCCGCCTGGCGCGCGGCATTATGATACGCGTCTCATCACAGCAATTGCGTCAGGAGCGGCGCCTGTGAAATCTGCCTGGATTTTGTCGGGCGCCATGTTCAGTTCCTATCTGGGCATTTCCATTCTGGCGCCGGTGCTGCCTCCATTAATGAGAGAACTGGGCCTCAGCGAGCTGCAGGGCGGCCTGATCCTGACGGGCTCTTCCATCATGTGGGTCATCTTCAGCCCCTGGTGGGGCCGGCGCAGCGACGTCCTCGGGCGCAAACCGGTCATTCTGCTGGGGCTGGGCGGCTACGCGCTCGGCGTGCTGTGTTTCGCCCTCGTGACGCAGGCGGGGCTGGACGGCGTCATCGCGAGCGCGACCCTGACCTGGCTGCTGCTGGTGGGCGCGCGCCTGATCGTGGGCATGCTGTTCTCGGCGACGGGGCCGGCGGCCCAGGCCTACGTCGCCGACGTCAGCGTGGGCCGACAGCGCACAGGCGCGATGGGCATCCTGTCGGCCTCCAACGGCCTGGCCACCATACTGGGCCCGGCGCTGGCCGCCCTGGTGGTGGGCCTCGGCCTGGCGGCGCCGATCCTGCTATCGGCGATTACGCCGCTCTTCGGCATGCTGCTGGTGTGGCGGATGCTGCCCGCCGTGCCGGCCAAACTGAAGCGGGGCGAACGCGCGCCGACGCTGCGCATCACGGACCCGCGCCTGCTGCCGCTGTTGCTGATCGGCTTTTTCGTGATGAGCGGGCTTTCGGTGACGCAGTTCACCATCGGTTTCCTCTTTCAGGACCGTCTGGGCCTGGACGGCGTGGAAACGGCGCGCCTGGTGGGTCTGGCGGTGATGGCCAGCGGGGTGGCCCTGCTCTTCGCGCAGATGGTGCTGATCCAGGTCTTCCGGCTGACGCCCATGACGCTGCTCCGCCTGGGCGTCCCGCTGATGCTGATCGCGCTGATTGTATTGACGCTGGCGGCCGACTTCGCCGCCATGACCCTGGCGCTGGTGCTGATGGGCCTGGCGGTGGGCATGGTGATGCCGGGTTTCCGAACGGCCATCACCTTCGCCGTGGAGCCGCAGGAGCAGGGCGCGGCGGCCGGTCTGGCCAATTCGGTGCCGGGCTACAGTTTCATCTTTGGCCCGCCGCTGGGCACCGCGCTCTATGGCGTGCACGCCGGTTCTCCCTACCTGGTGGCGGCCCTGTTCGTGGTGGCGGCCTTCGCCATGCTGACGCTGCATACGCGGGAGCGCGCGCTGCAACCCGCGACCTGATGGCGGGAACACGGCGACAGGGCGGGCGATTTGATAAATCGTCCCTGCGGGATGCTTCGGGCCGGAGCCCTCGCGGTCCCTGCCAGGGACGGGGTGTACGGGCGACATATCATGTCGCCCGCGGCGCAGAGCCCGTCAGTCCAATCGCGTGAATGGTCCTAACGCCGCGCCGCCGGAGCATTATGATACGGGTCTTGTCTTCGTTCACTCCACAATTCGAGAGTCTTCCGTGAAACCTGCCTGGATACTGTTTGGCGCGATGTTCTGCGCCAGCCTGGGGCACTCTGTGCTGGCGCCGGTGCTGCCGGCGCTGATGCGCGAACTGGGCCTGAGCGCGCTGCAGGGCGGACTGCTTCTGACGGGTTCGTCCATCGTTTGGGTGATCGCCTGCCCCTGGTGGGGCCGACGCAGCGACGCGCGCGGGCGCAAGCCCTTCATCATGCTGGGCCTGACCGGCCTGGCGCTGGGCGTGGGCCTCTTTGCCCTTGTGATGCAGGCGGGTCTGGACGGATTCATCGCCAGCTCGACGCTGGTCTGGCTGCTGCTGATGGGCGCGCGCATCATCGTGGCCGCCCTGCATTCGGCGGCCGCCCCGGCCACCCAGGCCTACATCGCCGACGTCAGTAGCGGCCAGCAACGCACCAGGGCGATGGGCATCATGTCTTCGGCCAAGGGACTGGGGACCATCCTGGGCCCGGCGTTGGGAGCCATTGTCGTAAGTTTGGGTCTGAGCCTGGCCGCGCCGATTTTCGTGTCGGCGATTACACCGCTGGTTGGCATGCTGCTGGTGTGGCGTCTGCTGCCGCAGGTCCAGTCAACCCTGAAGCGGGGCCAACGCGCGCCGACGCTGACCGCCCTCGACCCGCGCCTGTTGCCGCTGCTGCTCATCAGCTTTTGCGCGATGATGGTGCCCGCGGTGGTGAACTTCACCATCGGCTATCTGGTGCAGGACCGCTTCGGCCTGGATGCCATTGAGACCACCCGCCTGACGGGTCTGGCCGTGATGGCCAGCGGCGTGGCCCTGTTTTTCGCGCAGATTGTTCTGATCCAGGTCTTCCGCCTGTCGCCGCTGAAGCTGCTGCGCCTGGGCATGCCTCTGGTGCTGGGTTCGCTTCTGCTGCTGGTCGCTGCCGCCAGTTCGCTGCAGGTGATGCTGGCGATGGCCCTGATGGGCCTGGGCATCGGGATGGTGCAGCCGGGCTACCGCAGCGCGGTGACCTTCGCCGTGGAGCCGCACGAACAGGGCGCGGCGGCCGGCCTGGCGAGCTCGATCCCCGCCTACAGTTACATCATCGGGCCGGCGCTGGGCACCGCCCTCTATGGCATCAATCCGGTCTCACCCTTTTTGCTGGCCTCCGTGGTGATCCTGGCCGGCATCGGGGTGCTTGTGCTGCTTCCGCGTACCCGGGCGATGCAGCC
>DAOUIB010000498.1:0-25000 GCA_034428275.1 Anaerolineae bacterium | reverse complement strand
TGCTCGCCCGCAACGTGAGGAGCAAGGGGCCGCCAGCTCCGAAAGTGCGCGCAGTGCGCCAACCACTGGCGGCTCGCGCCGCAGGGGCCGGCGCCCTGCCCCCGACCACGCCGACCTCGCCCTGCGCAACGCCGGCCACGACCCCGCCACCATGGCCCTGCGCGTCGACGACCTTGGCGTCTTCGCCATCTGCCACGAACGGGAGACCCTGGTGCACCGGCTGCAACCCGTGCGCGATGACGTCGACTACATCCAGCCCTGGGTCGGGCTGCGTCTGCCCCGGGCCGCCGCGGGCACCATTGGCTTCGAAATCCGCGATATGGACGACCGGCTGCACTTTCGTCACGAGCGCAAACTGCATCTGGACGCCGGGGAAAACCTGGTCAGCCCCGCCGCCCGCATGCCCGTTCATGACGCCCTGCTCACCGAAGGCGACTGGCAACTACAGGTCTATGCCGACGGCAGGTTGCTGGCGGCCCACAACTTCTTTTGGGTGGAGGCGGAAGACGAAGAGGGTGAAAGCCGCCTGCGGGTCCACCTGCAGGAAGACGGGGAAATGAACGACGACCTGCGCCGGGCCTTCGAAGCCAGCAGCCGGGAGGAGGAGGTCAGCCTCGACGACCTGCTGGAATTTCAGGACCGCCAGGCCTGAGCGGGGCTCCCCTCGCCTTGCCCGAGCCCGCCCTGCGTTGTCCATCGCGTCGGGCGATTTGATAAATCGCCCCTACCGTGCCGCAGGGTCGCCAGGCCTGAGCGGGGCGGGCCTCGCAGCGCTTTCGCCCGGGCAGTTGAGCGAGCCTGCCCGCCGCCGGTTACGGGTCCGGCGCCCTTTGGCGTATACTCGCCTGAGGCTCATGGACAAGGAGGCGCCTGTGCGCCTGCGGCGTCAGAATCTTCCCTGGCTCGTCGTCACCGCTGCCATGCTGGGCCTGGCGCTGCTGCCCGGCGCGGCGGGCCCCACGCTGGTCGCGGCCCTGCTGGCCTGCGGCGCGCTGGCGCTGGGCAGTTCACTGACGCTCAGACCCGGCGCGCTGGATGCCGGCCGCCTGCGCGAGTCCCTGGCGGCCCTGCCGTGGCGAGACAGGTCCGGCCAACAGAGACCGGAGGTCAGCGAGTCGGCGCGCGCCGCCAGCGAAAGGGCGCGCCTTCTCTCGGGCAGCGGCCTGACGCCCGACCTGACGCTGCTGGATATCGGGCTGATCGGCTCGCGCCTCGGCCCCGAGGGCATGACCATGCGTAAGGGCCTGCGCTTTTCCGGCGACGACGACGGCCTGCGCCCCTACCTTTGCCTGCTGGTGCCGGAACACGAGGCGGAGCGCAGCGCGCGTCTGCGCTTTGAGATCCGCGATCAGCGCGGCGCCGCGCGCCTGGTCCACGAACAGGACATCTGGCTGCGCGCGGGCCAGCGCGACGTCCTCTCCGAGAATCACCTGCCCCTGGCGGGCAGCCCGGACCTGCCGCGCAGCAGCGGCGACTGGGAACTGCGCGTCAGCCTGGATGCCGCGCCGCTCGGCGCGCTCCCCTTCACCATGACGCCCTCGCTGCGCCAGCGGGCCGCGGAACTGGAAGAACGCCAGGGCCGTCCCGCCGTCCCGGGTGACCCGCCCACGCTGGAAGAACTGATGGATGAGCCGCGCCGGCCGGATTGAAACAGCGTCGCGACGAGACAGGGCGATCAGTGAATGTCTTGCCTGATTGGGGCATCGCTTTCTGACACAAGGGCGCCGCCATGCCCGCTCTACTCGTCGCGCTTGCGCCGCCCTCGGCCGAAACGGTTCAGATCAATCCCGTAAAAGGCCAGCACGTTGATCAGCAACAGTGAGGCAGCGGCCTCGTCCAGGTTGCCGACCACGGGCAGGTTGTCGGGCAGGAACTCAAGGAGGCCGGCACCCGGGTTGACCATGTAAAGCGCAGCCACTACGCCGACGAAGGGGACCAGCAATCGTGTCAGCAAATTGTGTCGGCCTTTGCCCAGAGTACTGCCCAGATAGCCAGGCTGGAAGCCGTACCAGGCCAGCACCTTGCTCAGTACCAGCGCGGCCGTTACTTCATCCAGATGTCCCACGCCCGGCAGGTTGTCGGGTATCAGCTCAAGGAGGCCGGCCGTCGGGTTGATTAGATACAGCAGCGACAGGGCGCCAAACCCGAGGGCCACCAGGTGGTGCAAACAGCTCCGTCTGTTTTTTGGGTCGTCCTGTTTCATGGTCGCTCAGGTCCCTGATTGATTCGGTCGGGCGCCGCGCTCAGTCCACGTGGGCGCAAACCTGATCGGTGAATTCCTGCGTCGACAGCGCGTCGTCGCTGTGGATGTCGCCGGTGTGGTCGCCCTGACGCAGCGTTTCATAGACCGCCCGTTCCACGCGGCGGGCGTCCTCCAGTCGCTGCCAGTGGTGCCGCAGCAACAACGCCACGCTGAGGATGCTGGCCGTCGGGTTGGCGATGCCGCGTCCGGCGATGTCCGGCGCCGTGCCGTGCACCGGCTCGGCGATGGCCACGTCCTCGCCCACGCTGATCGAGGGCGCCATGCCCAGCCCGCCGCCCCAGGCGGCCGCCATGTCCGAGAGGATGTCGCCGTAGAGGTTGGGCGCCAGCACCACGTCGAATCGCATCGGTTCCTTCACCATCCAGTAGGCCGCTGTATCCACCAGCAACTCGTCGGTCTCGATGTTGGTGAAGTACTCGCTGATCTCCAGCGCCGCCTGGCGAAACAGACCGTCGGAGCGCGGCATGACGTTGGACTTGTGCACGATCGTTACCTTTTTACGGCCGGTCCGCCTGGCCAGTTCAAAAGCGAGGCGCGCCACGCGTTCGGAGGCGCCGCGCGTGATGACCTTCTGCGCCACGCCGGTCCGTCCGCCGTCCTCCGTGGTCTCGTTGCCGACGTAGAGGTCCTCGGTGTTCTCGCGCACGATGACCAGGTCCACGCCCGCGCGCGCGGTCGGCACCGGCAGATAGCGCGTGGGCCGCAGGTTGGCGAAGGCCTGCAATTCGCGACGCAGGCGCACCACCGGGGAGTAATAGTTCTCCACCGGCCACGACGGCGAGTCCACTGCGCCGAACAACACCGCCCGACAGCGCCTGGCCAGCGCGAGCGACTCCTCCGGCAGGGGCGTTCCCTGCTCCTGAAAACAGGACCAGCCGCCGGCCGCCGGCCGTATGCGAATGTCCGGCGCCACGTGTTGCAGCACCTGAAGTGCCGCCGGAATGACCTCATGGCCGACGCCGTCGCCCTCGAATACGCAAAGTTCCGTCATTCTGAAGCCCCCTGGGCAACCTTGTCCGTAGCCCGCTCCAGCAGGCGCGGGTCGCCGAAACTGTGTTCCATGAAAATGGACTGACTGTCGACGTCGGGGTCGTCCGGGCCGGGCCGGATGCGCGTGTAGAGTCCGTCCGTCCCCAGACTCCAGCCCTTGCAGTTGTCAGCCATTGAGGTGATCAGCATGGTCAACACGCTTTCCTGATGGTCGGCCTGCAAGAGCGGGAAAACCACTTCAACGCGGTTGTAAAGATTGCGACGCATGAGGTCCGCGCTCCCCAGGTAGACCCGCTGCGCCGCCGGCGCGTTGCGGAAGTAATAGATGCGGCTGTGCTCCAGGAAGCGCCCCACAATGCTGTGCACGCGGATGTTTTCGCTGATGCCGGGCAGGCCGGGCACCAGACAGCAGAGCCCGCGCACCAGCAGGTCGACCTGTACGCCCGCCTGCGAGGCCTGATACAGCTTGCGGATCACGACGTCCTCTTCCAGCTGGTTCATCTTGAAGATGACGCGCGCCGGCCGCCCCTCCCGCGCTGCCGCGATTTCCCCGTCCAGCAGCGCCAGCAGACGGTCCCGCAGATACTCCGGCGCGACCAGCAGGCGCCTGTACTGCGTGCCCGGTGCGTAGCCGGTCAGGCGATTGAAGAGGTTGAGCGCGTCGGTGCCCAGGGTCGGGTCGCTGCTGAGCAGACCCAGGTCGGTGTAAAGGCGGGCGGTGGACGCGTTGTAGTTGCCCGTCCCCAGGTGCACGTAATGTCGCACGCCCTTTTCTTCGCGACGCACCACCAGCGTGACCTTGGCGTGCGTTTTCAGCGGCAGTTCCTCCACGCCATAGGTCACGTGAACGCCCTTGCGCTCGAGCATGCGGGCCCACTCGATGTTGTTTTCCTCGTCGAAGCGCGCCTTGAGTTCCACCAGAACCGTGACCTGCTTGTCATTCTCGCGCGCCTCGGCCAGGGCATGCACCACCGGCGAGTTCGATCCCACCCGATACAGCGTGGTCTTGATGGCCAGCACTTGTGGGTCGCTCGCCGCGCTGCGGAAAAACTCCTCGACCGGCAGGAAGGAATCGTAGGGATGGTGCAGCAGGATGTCGCCGCGGCGGATCGTGCTGAAAATGTTGTGGCCGGGCTCGGAAATCGCCGGCAGGATGCGTGGCACCCAGGGCGCGTGGCGCAGTTCGGGGCGGTCGACCTGTTGCAGTTCCATCAGGTCCGCCGTGCCCAGCGAACCATCCACCCTGTAGACGTCGTGTTCCGGGTCCACCTGCAATTCGCGTTCGAGACGCCGCAGGGTGCGATCGTCGATGGCCATGTTCACGCTCAGGCGCACCACGTCGCCGAATTCGCGCTCGCGCAGGGTTTCCTCAATCAGGGTGCTGATGTTCAGAAAGCGGTCTTCCAGTTCGTGCTCGTAGTCCACGTCGGTGTTGCGCGTCACGCGGAAGGGATGCCGCCCCACGACCGTCATGCCCGGAAAGAGCAGGTCGAGATTGTCCGAGATGATGTCTTCCAGCCACAGGAAGTTTTCGCCACTGCGCCGGGTTGTGCCCCGTCCCCCGCTCACCTGGCGCAGGTCCACCAGTCGCGGCAGGACGTCCGGCACCTTCAGCCGCACGAACTCCGGCTCGCGCCGCCTCCCGTTTTCGCGCTGCACCCAGATGGCGAGGTTCAGGCTGAGATTGGAGATGAAGGGAAAGGGCCGGGCGTGATCGACCGCCAGGGGAGTCAGGACCGGGAAGACCTCTTCGCTGAACCAGGCCCGCAACGCCCTGCGCTCGCTCTCTTCCAGATCCTGGGTCTGCAGGATGCGCACGCCGTTTTCCGCCAGTTCCGCCAGCACCGCCCGCAGGGACGCACGCTGTTGCAGCATCAGCGTCGTCACGCGGCGGCGAATCTCGCGCAGGAGCGGGCGCGGCTGCATGCCATCCGGCCGCTGCGTGCCCAGCCCCAGCTGCATGCGGTTGTGCCAGCCGGCGACCCGCACCATGTAAAACTCGTCAAGATTGGTGCTGAAAATCGCCAGAAACTTCACGCGTTCCAGCAGGGGCAGGGCAGGGTCCTGGGCCAGCGCCAGCACCCGCCGGTTAAATTCGATCCAGCTGAGTTCGCGGTTGGTACAGGTTTCCGGAGTGAGTTCCGGCCCCTCGTCGGCAGTCATATCGGGCGGTCAATCCTGACAGAATGGCGAGCGTATTTTAGCCTTTACCTGCCTGAAACTCAAACATTGTGGCGCAGCCCGCAACACCTGGCCCATAGACAGCCTGCCCCTGCCCAGGCTATCATGGGCGCGGATGAGAAACCGGGAGCCATGAGGTAACGCAGGATGCCCGTCTACACCTACCGTCGTGAAGACGGCAGCACCTTTGATATCCGTCAGCGTTTCAGCGACGATGCGCTGGAGTTCTGTCCTGAAACCGGGCAAAAGGTGACTCGCCTTGTCCAGGCGGCCGGCATCATTTTCAGGGGCTCCGGTTTCTACGTCAACGACAGCAAGAAATCCGCCAACGGCAAGTCGGGCGTGGCGGGCGAAAGCGGCAGGGACAAAAAGGAGAAGAGCCCTGCGAAGGCGGAGAAAAAGGACGCCGGCGCCGCCGCGAAGAAGGAGAAGGCGACGCCTGGCGGCGGCGACAAGTCCTGAGTCGGCGCCCCCTGGCTTAACGGCAACGCCCGGCCGCGCAGGCCGGGCGTTCGTCTTTCGGGGCTTCAGTCCTGTTCCTCGTCCGTCTGCTGCTGCGCCCGCTCCGCCAGCACGAAGGGGTGCGTCGATGGTGGGCGCTGTGGCGGCTCCGTAAGCACCAGGCGCATCACCAGCGCCAGCGCGAGAATATCGACCAGAATGATGACGATCAGGATGCCCACGTCCGCTCCCGATGATTGTCCGCTGACCGGCCGCCAGTGTAGCAATGTGACGCACCTTGCGCCAGAGGCTCCCTCACCCCTGTGAATTCGCAACCGTGCCGGGCGGGCCGCCGCCAATGCGGTCAATCGTACTGATCACAGCGCCGTTCAGGTCGTCCTGCAAGGTGACGTGATGCACCTTGCCCTCATCATTGGGCCCCATCGCGAAGGTGATGTTGCCATCACTTTCCACGAACGCAGCGACTCGGCCGTCCGACGTGCTGGCGATCTGGTCGCCGTTTGCCGTGTTGTCCACGTCCGTCTGCGTCACGCGCAAGCGGAAGTTCACCAGGGCGGCATTGCCCCCCTGATTGCCGCGGAAGATGGCGTCGGTGAAGCTGGCCACGCTGGAGCAGTATTCGGACCAGGCGAAAAGGACGCTGGCGGAATAGCGCGGCTCGACGTTGACGTTGTTCTCGAAGAGCGCGGGCGTGAAGCTGGCCTCGCCCATGTTCAGAATGGCCTGGCCGGGCGCGTTGCGCAGGGCGACGTCGATGCCATGCAAACTGCCGAAATTGACCGTGCGGATGCCATCCAGGGTCAGCGTGGCCCGGCCAGGCGCTTCCAGCGCAGGCGACGGCGACTCAGGCGCCTGGCGGGGTCTCGTCGTCCGCCGCCTCCGCCTCGCGGATGACCAGGGACTGGCCGACGCTGAGCTGGCGGCCACCAGGCGGCAGCCCGTTGCGTTCCATGATGGCCTCCGGCTCGACGCCGTAGGCGTGGGCGATCAGGTCGAGAGTTTGACCCGCCTGCACGACGTGCAGGAGCGGGCTGTCATCGACGCACTCGGCGGGCACTTCCCTGCCGCGCGTTTCGGGCCGCGTCACACCAGGAATGACCAGTTCCTGTCCCGGATGCAACAGATTGCCCCTGTCGGCCAACTGGTTGCGGATGGTCAGCAACTCCCGCTTCACGTCAAAGGCCCGGGCGATCCTGTACAGCGAATCTCCCGGCCGGACGACGTACACCACCGGGCCGTAGAACGCGCAGCGCCCGTTTTGTTCCGCTTCCTCCTCCTCCGGCGCCGCAGGAATCAGCAGTTCCACGCCGACCGGCAGCAGGCCGCCGGACAGATCGTTGTGCGCGACCAGCTCCTGCAACCCGATGCCATAGGCCAGCGCGATGGCCAGCAGGGTCTGGCCAGGTTGCACGACGTGGATGGTGCTGCCGTCCTCGCGCGCGGGTTGCCGCGCGACGCGCCATGCGGAGCGCGACGGGCCGGACCTGGCGCCGCTGCTCCCGTCTCCCTCCGGCGCGACCGCGTCGGCCGGGATGTCCGGCGCTGCGGCGATGCTGTCGTAGGTGGCGATGACGGCGCCGCCCAGATGTTGTTCGAAAAGGACGTGATGGACCTTGCCCTCGTCCGTGGGGCCCATGGAAACGCGGACGTTGCCGTCCGCCCGAGAGTGAAAGGCGACGCGACCGTCCGGCGTGGCCTGGACCAGACTTCCCGTCCCGGCGGCCGCCACCTGGGTCTGCGTCACCCGCAGCAACAGCCTGCCTTCTTCCCCTGGCGCGAGGTCCCGGACCTCTATCGCCAGTTCCGGCTCGTAATGACGGCAGATCAGGCCGATGGCGCCCAGGCGCTGGAAACAGGCCGACCCCGCCTGGGCGGCCGCGGCGGCCGGCAGGAGCAGCAGGCAGACGAAAAGGCAGGCGATGCCTGGCTTCAGGGACATCAGCGGCGACGGTCGTCCGCGCTGCCATACGCCGCACGCCAGTCCTGCGACCCGAACAGCGGCGCGCCGCGGCCCGGGGCCCCGCCGTCGCGCATATCAGGACTCCCCTGCGCCGGCTTCATCGTCTTCTGCTGCGGGGGGCAGGGCCTCGCGGATCACCAGCCCCTGGCCGGGCTGCAATACAACGCCGTCATCCGGCAAGCGGTTGCCCTCGATAATGGCCAGCGAATCAACCGAGTAGGCCATGGCGATGGCCTCGAGCGTGTCGCCGGAGCGCACAAAGTGGATCACCGGCCCGCTGTCGGCGCAGTACGCCGGCAGGTCGGTCGCCACCCCGTCCAAAGTCCAGCGCTCCGGGATGATCAGGCGCTGACCGGGCGAAAGCCGCCGGCCCAGTTCAGGCAGGCCGTTGCGTATGGCCAGCGTAGACGGGTTCAGGTCGTACGCGCGCGCGATGCCGATGATGTTTTCTCCCTGCCCTGCAGTGTGGGCGACCGCTTCGTACGCGGCGCATTGTTCCGCCCTGTCGGCCGGCGCTTCCCGGATGAGCAGCGCCTGCCCGACCTGGATCAGACTGCGGTTGGCGATCGCGTTGCGCTCGATGATCTCCTGCAGGGTGACGCCGTAGGCGCGGGCGATGGCGAAGAGCGTGTGACCCGGCTGCACCACGTGAACGATGGAACCGTCCTCCTGCGCGGGTTGGGCGATGACGGCGGCGCTGTGGCTGGGACGGGTCTCTTCGCCGGGCGGGCCGTCGTAGGTGACTGCGGAGGCGATGATGCGACCGGAGAGCGTGTGTTCGAGGGTGACGTGGTGAACCTTGCCTTCCTGGTCCGGGCCCATGGAAAGGGTGATGTGGCCATCATGCTCGACGCGCATGGCGATGCGGCCATCATCGGAACTGGCGACGTGTTGGCCGGGCGCGACGGCGTCCACCTCCCGCTGGGTGACGCGCAGGAGGTACCGGCCCCGCTCGAAATGCCCGGTCCCCCAGATCTCGAGCGCGCGTTCCGGGGCGGCGACGACGCAGATGGAGGCGAGGGCGCCCAGCATGCGCTCGCAGCTGTTGTCGCCGATCACCTGGCCCGCGATGTAATGGATGACGCCGCTGCTCCGGTCGATGCGGAGGCCGGCCGGGGTCACGGTGGTCACCATGCCATCGCCAATGGCGATCTGAAACGAGTATCCGTTGTGATGGATGGTGACCTGGGCGCCCTTGTCGACCACCAGGGATTCCCAACGCTCGCAATGGGAAGTGAGATGGTAACTGGCCGACTGGACTATGGCCCCGGTCAGCGGCAGGCCGCAGGCTGTTGGCGGCGGGTTTTCCTGCGCCAGAAGGGGTGTCGCCAGCAAAAGACAGGACAGCAAGAGCAGACAGGTCACTTTTCCGGTCGACATCGCTTTCACTCCTTAAAAAACGCAGCGCCATCCGCAGATTGTTGTACGGGCGACATGATACGTCGCCCGTACGACAATCTCCAATTCACGTACGGGCGATTTATCAGATCGCCCGCAGGGCACATGACCACGGACCCGCAACGAGGGCAGGGCAGGGATCCCTGAAGTATCGGGATGTGTTAGCTCTGGGACAGTAAGGCAACAATGCCTACGCTGTTAATGCTTGCGCAACTCGGCGCCGCATTGTAGCAGGTCAACGTCCCTGGCGGGTCAAGGGAAATCATGCAAGGTGAGTATCGGGCGTCAATTGCGTTTGGCCAGGGCCCGCGCCGCCGCGAAGTTCGTCTCGGGGTTGGGGTCGTCCAGCGCCGCGCGCAGGGCCGGCAGCGCCGCGTCGCCCAGCTGTAGCAGGGCGGTCGCCGCCGCGTCGCGCACCTTTGCGTCGGGGTCGCGCAGGGCGACGCCGAGGGCCTCAACCGCCTCCGTCGCCCCCAGGCGTCCCAGCGCCTGGGCGGCGAAACGGCGTTGCGCGGCATCGACGTCCTTCAACGCCTCGCTCAACGCCCGCAGGGCGGCCGCGTCGCGATGCCCGATCTTGCCAAGCGCCATGGCCGCCGCCCGTCGTACCGCCGGCCGGCCGTCGCCCAGCGCTTCCGTCAGGCCCTCCACCGCCGGCGGGCCGACGTGGATCAACGCCGAGGTCACCTGCACGCGCACGTACATGTCCTCGTCGCGCAGGCCCTGCAGCAGGGAGGACAGCGAGGCGGGGTCCGCGAACTGCACCAGGGTGCGCGCCGCCTGGTAGCGCACGGCAACGTCCTCGTCGGAGCGCAGCCGTTCGCCGACCTCCGGCAGCGCCGCCCGCAGCGAGAGCGACTGCACC
This sequence comes from Anaerolineae bacterium, assembly GCA_034428275.1. GTDB lineage: Bacteria > Chloroflexota > Anaerolineae > Aggregatilineales > Phototrophicaceae > JAGWBD01. Next base: position 14,881 of record DAOUIB010000498.1, on the reverse strand, counting down.
AGCTGCAGGCCGCCGACGCGGGTTTGCGCGTCCCCGTCGCGCAGGGCCGCGCGCGCCTTGCCGAGGGCGTCCGCCATGGCCTCTTCCTTTCTCAATCCCGCGCCCGTGGCCGGCGATACAACCAGGGGAAGTCCGCGCGGGGGTAAATGGTCTCCAGCTGCGCGTCCCACAGAAAACCGCAGGGCTCGTCGGCGATGGCCAGCAACAGGGCATCGATCCGCCGCGCTTTGGCCTCCAGCGTCTCGTCCTGGCGCTGCGCGCGCGCCATCACCCGACGCAACTCCTCGACGATGCTGCGCCGCAAGAGTTCCGGCTGCCAGTTGCGGCCGGCCTGGGACGGCTCGCCCGCCATGTCCTGCAGGTAGCGCCCCATGGTATCCAGGCGCGAATGCGCCTCCCGCTCCACCTTGCGCCGGTAATGCAGCGGCCACTCCTCGCGGACGGCGTCGCGCCGCGCCTGCAACCCTGCGACTCTGGCGCCGGCCAGTTGCCCCAGGCGCCGCAGCCGCAATTCCAGCGCGCCCACGGTCAGGGCCGGCATGCGCTGAAAGCTGAAGCCGCCGCCGACACTGCCATACAGGGCGTTGCCGCGCAGGTAGTTTTCCAGCCCGGCGACCATGGCCTCTGCCTCGCGCAGGTCCCTTTCCAGGTCGTACTGTCCTGTCATGCCGGAAGCGTTACGGGGCGTCGACGAAGAAGGCCGGGCTCTCGACGATGCGGTGCACCGGGCAGCGCCCGGCGATTTCGAGGATGCGGCGGCGCTGCGATTCGTCCAGCGGCCCCTGCAGGGTGATCTGCTGGCTGACCTCGTGCACAAAAGACGAGTCGCCTTCGTAGCCGGGGTAGTCCGCGCCGCGGCGGCGCTCGATATCAAGGGCGATTTCCACGCCTTCCAGCGGCCAGCCCTTGCGTTGGGCGTAGAGGCGGGCGGTAATCGCCATGCAGGAGCCCAGCGCGCCGAGCAATTGCTTCACCGGGTCGGCGGCCGTGTCGCTGCCGCCGGCCTCCAGCGGCTCGTCGACGTGGTAGACGTGAGCGTCGGCGACGACCGTGGTGCGCAGGCCCTCCGCACCGAGGCGAATGACGGTTTTGCCCATGGGCTCAGCCCGCTCGCAGCAGGCGCAGGCCCTGAAAGTGGGGGTCGCCCTGGATTTCGCGCCAGCGGCCCTCGCCGCCGTCGCAGTGCCATTCAACGACGTGCATGCCCTGCGGGTCGTCATAGGAGAGGGTGGGGCGCAGCATCAGAATCTGGCGCATCACGCCGATCAGTTCGCGGCTTTCCTGCTGCATGCGCAGACGGAACCAGGCGCCAGGCTGCCACTCGAAGACCACGCGGCTGCCGCCCTGGTTGCCTTCCATGCGCACCGGGTCGCTGACCTGCAGGCAGCGCATGAAGAGGGTCTGCAGCCGGTTCTTCCACAGCGTGTGGTTGACGCGTTCCTCTATGTAGTAGGGGCGCGCTTCGGGCGTACTGTAAAACCAGGTGCGCGAACTGGTCGCCATACCCTTGTTCTCCGCGTGTTGCCTGTGCCGCGGGGCAGTTTACATGAAAGCGGCGCGTCAGGCCAGCGCAGGCGCGCGCCCGCACCCCCGCCTTCCTCGGGGGAACTGGATACCCTTTCCGCGAAGAGGGCCCCCGACCTTCAGACGGGAGCGGCACGTGAGGGGCTCAGGCGGCGTCGCGGATGACGAGCTCCTGGCCGGGGAAGATCAGGTTGCCGTTGTCCGTCAGCTGATTGCGTTCGACGATGCCGGCGGGGAGGATCCCGTAGGCGAGGGCGATGGCCGCGACGGTTTCGCCCACCTGCACGACGTGGACGATGGAGCCGTCAGTTCGCGAAGCCTGCGGGATGACCTGCAGGGCGTGGCGCGGAGCGGGCGCCACTGCAACGGCGGCGGCAGAATCGAGGCCGGGAGGGCCGCCGAAAGTATCGATCGTGCCGATGACCTGGCCGTAAATGTGGCCTTCGAAGGTGACGTGATGGACCTTGCCTTCGGGGCTCGGTCCCATGAGCACGGTCACGTTGCGGTCCTCCCAGACGCGCACGGCGACGCGACCGTCGGCCGTGCCGCTGACGTGGCCGGCGGGGACGGCATCGATCTGGCGCTGGTTGACGCGCAGCAGGAAAAATCCCACGCTGTCACCGCTGATGCCCCAGACCTCGATGCCGGGGTCGGGATCGCCCTCTGCGCGGCAAATGATGCCGATGGCGCCGAGGCGCTGGAAGCATTTGGCGGGCAGGCTGTGGGCATCGTCCATGTCCAGGGGCCCCAGGGGGCCGATAATTGTGCCAGACCCGCAGGGGCCGACGCTGTTGTCTGTGACGTTGCCGGCGTAATTGCCAGGCGAGATGTTCTCGAAAGTGATGCAACCTTCCAGGGTGATCGTGCCGTTTTGGAAGGTATTGAGCGCGGGCGCGCCGGAACCCGCAATATTGCGCAGGACTGAGTCGCGAAAAGTGGCGCTGCCGTCTCCGTAACTTGACAGGGCCATCAGCACGGAGGCGTTGTTCGCCGTCAGGGTTGTCGTAATGTTCTCGAAGATTGAGTTGCTGAAACGGGCGTTGCCCAGGAGGTAGAAAACGCGTTGCGGCATGTTCCTGAAAGCGACGTGGTTTACGTCCAGTGCGCCGAAAACCAATGCCTGCACGTGATCCAGCACCAGGTTGTGCAGATTCAGGGAGCTGTTGCCTGCGCTTGCCAGCAGGCCTGCAACGCTGCCGCTGCCCGCCACGAGGCTGTAACCGTTGCCCTGAATGTTTATCGTGACGCCCTCCGAAATCCTCCAGAGCAGTCCCTCTCCGATTCCGCTCAAATCGCAGTCGGATCGCAGCGTATAGCTCCTGGAGGCGTCCAGATTGCCAGGCCCTGGCAGGCCGCAGGGAAGAACCCCGGGCGGCGGGACCAGCGAGCCGCCATTGCCGACGGCGCCGCTGCAGGGGCCGCTGCTGTTGTCCGTCCAGTTGTCCACCACGCGCGAAACGTCGTAGGGGACGTTGCCAGAGAAAGTGAGGCAGCCGGCCGTCGTGAGAGAGCCGGTTCCCTGCATGGCGATGGCGCCCCGGCCGTACCAGTGATTGCGCACGACGGCGTTGGTCATGGTGACAGTGGCGCCTGTATTGATTAACAGGCCCGCAGAGTTGACCGAAAGGGCATTGCCGAAGCCGGCCGACCTGTTTTCCTCAAACAGCACGTTGGTCAACGCCGCTGTGGAGCTATCTGCTGCATTCAGGGCCACTCCATTGTGGCCGCCGCGGAATGTGACCCTGGTCGCGATCAATGCTCCGGTGGAAGCGATCATTACCGCCCGATTCGGATTGGCAGACCCGCCTCCGTCGAAGGTCACGTCACTCAGGGTTACTGTGTTGTCGGCGCTGCTCTGCAGGATCGTGAACCCGGTGGTTCCTCCGGCCCTGATGGTATGGCCATTGCCATTGATCGTGAGGTTGATCGATGAACCCTGGCCGATCGCGAGGCCACCAGTCTGCGTACAATCGGCGCTCAGGGTGTATGTTACCGACGCGACAATACTGCCCTCGGCCGGCAGACCGCAGGTGGCCGGCGTCGGGTTGTTCTGGGCCCGTACGGGTACGAGGGCGAACAACAGAAAAGTGAAAAAAAGCGGGAGGGCAAACTTGTGCAAGATAAACGACCTTTGCGTAACAGGTCAGGCTTCAATTTGTAACTCTGAAACTGAAGGCAGATCACTAACATATTTCTCACAAACAAACAAGAAGATTGTGAAATATAATTATATTGCCCGCCTTTGCAGAAATACCCTGGCCACAGGCGCCGGTTTGCCATCGCTCTCGTCGCAAGCCCTTACCGGAAAAGCAAAGATCAGCCAGCCCCATTGCAACGGGCCAGTTGAATGACGACCATTTGGTTGATTCAGGAAGGGTTCAGTGGCTGTGGCGGATGACGGCGACGACCACGCCCTGCACGCGACACTGGGCGGCGTCGACGTAGATGGGGTCCATGGTCGGGTTTTCGGGTTGCAGCCGCACGCGCTGGCCCTCGTGGTAGAAGCGCTTGAGGGTCGTGGCTTCCTCGTCCGCCAGCCAGACGGCCACCAGGTCGCCGTTTCGGGCGGTGTCGGCGCGGCGCAGCAGCACGATGTCGCCGTCGGCGATCATGGCGTCGATCATCGAATCGCCCTGCACCGTCAGCGCGAAGACGTCCCCGGGCGGGTTGTTGCCCAGCGTGGCCGGCGCCACCTCCAGCGTGTCGCCGCTAACGTCCGCGTAAGCCTCGACCGGCGCGCTGGCCACAATGCGCCCGGCGAGCGGCACCCGCAGCAGGTTGTCGGCGGCGCGGCCCCACTTGACCAGGCGCATCCCGCGCGAGACCCTGTCGCGCCGTTCCAGATAGCCGGCCTGCACCAGCTTGTTCAGATTGTAGTTGACCACCGACGTGGAGTTGATGTGGGTGGCGGCGCCAATCTCGCGGATGGTGGGCGGGTAGCCGTGCTCGCCCATGTACTGGTCCATGTAACGCAGGATGTGCTGTTGCCGTGCTGAAAGCCCTTTTCGTTTGGTCATCGCGCCAGCCCCGATCCGGTTGACAGTACATCCATTCCAGTCCAGTATAGCGGTACACTTGTTCTATGTCAAACCGGTCTGTGATCTACGGCACTGTACAGGTAGCGAGAGCGCAAGCTCGAAGCATGCCACAGGTACGATCTATCAGATCGCCCGCCCGTCGCCACTTCACACGCGGGCGACGTGGTGTACCCGCGGGCGACATGATATGTCGCCCGTACATCGATCCCCAATCCATGCCGGGGCGATTGATCAAATCGCCCCTCACCTGCCATCACCTGCGTGCCCTGCCCGCTGATGGTATGCTTGCCCTGAAGCGAGCGGGAGCTTCGAATGCGCATCACCGGCGTTGAACCTCTCATCCTGCGCGCCCCGCTGGGCGCGGCGCGCTTCCTCTCCTCACAAAGCGCCTTTCCCGAACGCAACAGCCTGCTGCTGCGAATCGAGACCGACGAAGGCCTGGTCGGTTGGGGCGAGGGCGGCCAGTACGGCCCGCCGGAACCCGTGGCGGCCTGCATTCAGGCCGTGCTGGCGCCGCAAATCCTCGGCCGCGACCCGCGCCAGCCCGTGCGCATCCAGGAATTGCTCTATGCCCTGACGCGCGACTTCGGCCAGAAGGGCGCCTACGTCGAGGCCATCAGCGCCATCGACATCGCGCTCTGGGACCTGACGGGCCAGGCGCTGGGCGAGCCGGTGCATCGCCTGCTGGGCGGCGCCTTTCGCGATCGCGTCCACGCCTACGCCACCGGTTGCTACTACCGTCCCGAACATCAGCATGACCCCGCCGGCCAGTTGCCGGCCCTCGCCGACGAAGCCCGCTCCTACGTCGACGCCGGCTTCGACACCATCAAGATGAAGGTCGGCCTGCTTTCGATTGCGGACGACGCCGCGCGCGTCGCCTGCGTGCGCCAGGCCATCGGGCCGCAGACGCGCCTGCTGGCCGACGCCAACCACGCCTACAACGGCTACAGCGCCCTGCGCATGGGCCGTATCCTGGAAGCGCAGGACGTTCTCTGGTTCGAGGAGCCCGTGGTGCCCGAGGACCTGGACGGCTACCGCCTGCTGCGGTCTTCGCTGGACGTCGCCATCGCCGGCGGCGAATGCGAGTTCATGCGCTACGGCTTCCGCCGCCTCTTCGAGCAGGGTTGTGTGGACATCGCCCAGCCGGACCTCTGCGCCGCCGGCGGCCTCTCCGAGTGGGTCAAGATTCACGCCCTGGCCTCCAGCTTCGGCATCGCCACCATTCCGCACGTCTGGGGTTCCGGCATCGCCCTGGCCGCCGCCCTGCACGCCCTCGCCGCCACGCCGCCCTTTCCCTATACGGCGCTGCCGCAACCCCTGATGAACGAGCCCCTGGTCGAATTCGACCGCAACCCCAACCCCCTGCGCGACGAGTTGCTGGTGACGCCGCCGCGCCTGGTGGAGGGTTGTTTGCCCGTGCCGCAGGGGCCCGGCCTCGGCATCCAGGTGGACGAAGAGGCCCTGCAACGCTACCGGCAGCCGGACCTGCTGCCGGGCTGAAGCGCGCCATGAAGTCCCTCTACCGCACGCTTGAGGACAGCGAGCGCAGCCTCCTGCCCCTGCTGGCGCAGGTCTGGGGCGTGACGCAGGTCGATCTCGAGCCTGGGGAACTGGTCACCGAACTGAACAGCGCCATGCGCGTGGCAGAGCGGGTGGAAGGCGTCTGGACGGCGCTGGACGAGGGGCAGCGGGGCGCCCTGCAGCATTTGCTGGCCTCGGGCGGCCGCATGCCGGCCAACATGTTCACCCGCATTCACGGCGACATCCGCCAGTCCGGCGCCGGCCGCGTCGCCGAAATCGCGCAGCAGCCGGCCAGCCCCGCCGAGGCGCTCTTTTACCGCGGACTCATCGCCCTGGCCTTCGAGAGCGCGGAAACCGGCCCGCGGCAGGTCGTCTACGTGCCCGAGGACCTCATTGACGTCCTGCCCACCCATTTGACGACCCTGGATTCCGGCGCGGCCGCTGCCGCCCTGCCCACGGTGACGGCGCTCGACGCGGTCGAGGACCCGCGGCCGGCGGACACGCGCCTCGTCGATGACATGACAACCCTGCTCGCCTGGCTGCAATTGCAGGGCGCCGCCCTGCAGGAGGGCGAGTTGGCGCCGCCGGATGGCGCGGCGCTGACTCCATGGCTGCTGGCGCCGGAGCCGGCTCGCCTGCGATTTCTGACGGGAGTGGGCCTCGCTGCCGGCCTGATTGCCGCGTCCGGGGGGCGGGCCCAGGTCAGCCGCGACGCGGCCCGGGCCTGGTTGGCCGAAGGGCGCGGCGCCCAGCTGCGTCAACTGGCGCGGGCCTGGCGCGACAGCCAAAGCCTGCGCGACCTGTGGCAGGTGCCGGGCCTGGCGCCGGAGGAGGACGGTCTGGTCGGGCATGATCCCACCGTGGCGCGCGGCGCCGTGCTCAACTTCATCGGCGAGCTGACGCCGGCGGAGGACTGGTGGTCGCTGGCGGACCTGGTCGCGGCGGTCAAGCTGGCTGACCCCGATTTTCAGCGTCCGGGCGGCGACTACGACAGCTGGTACATCCGCGATGCGCGCGGCGAGTACCTGCGCGGCTTCGATACCTGGGACCAGGTCGAGGGCGCGCTCATTCGCTGGCTGGTCCAGGGGCCGCTGCACTGGCTGGGCATGATCGACCTCGCCGACGGCGCCGCGCGCCTGACCGCCTGGGGCCGCGCCTTTCTCGATATGGGCGCCTGGCCGGAGCTCGTCGAGCCGCAGGATGCCATCGAAATCGGTCTCGACGGCGCCCTGCGCGTGCCGCGCCGTTTTTCGCGCCTGGACCGTTTCCAGATCGCGCGCTTCACCTCCTGGAGCCAGCCTGGCGACCCCTGCGTCTATCTGCTGGACGGAGCGGGCATCGCCCGGGCCGAACGCCAGGGCATCAATGCCGCCCAGATACAGGCATTCCTGCATCGCGTCTCCGGCGAACGCCCCTTGCCGCCCGGCGTCGCCCGCCTGCTGCAGAACTGGCTGGAAGGCCCCGTCGCCCGCGTCACGCTCGAGCGCCAGGTCCTGCTGCGCGCGGAATCGGCGGAGGCGCTAACGGAGATCTTCGAGACGCCCGCCCTGCGCCGCTACCTCGGCGCGCAACTGGGCCCCACCGCCGTGCTGGTGCGGCCGGAACAATGGCCGGCCTTGCAGGCCGCCCTCGCGGAAGCCGGCGTCCAGGTGGCCTTGCGCGACCTCGGCGAGGAGACGCAATAGCGTCGGAGCGCAGGTCGACTGCCACGCGCGCGGGCGACTTGATAAGTCGCCCGTACAGAGGTGTTGCGTTTTGTGGACGCGGACGATTTGATGAATTGTCCCTGAGGGATGCTTCGAGCTGGTGCTCTCGCGGCCCCTGCACCGAAATGCAGGGTTGTTGTACGGGCGGCATATCATGTCGCCCCACACCATGTGGGCGCCGGGGAGATGCGGGCGACTTGATAAGTCGCCCGTACAGAGGCGTTGTGTTTTGTGGATGCGGGCGATTTGATAAATTGCCCCTGAGGGATGCTTCGAGCTGGTGCTCTCGCGGCCCCTGCACCGAAATGCAGGGTTGGTGTACGGGCGACATATCATGTCGCCCGCATTCACAAAATGAAACGTTTCCGCCTTTATCGTATGGCCCGCCAGCCGGCGCGACCCCGCCCGCAGGCCCTGAATCCTGCTGTCTGACCGGAACGCCCTGCATTCGCGCTTGACAACCCTGCGCACATCCATAGCATAGAACATGTGTTTAGTGTTTCACCGAAGCCGAAGTGTACAACGAGGAGATCAATGTTCACCGTCAGCAAATACCCGCATGGCACCTTTTCCTGGGCGGATTGCATGACCAGCGATGCCGCCGCCGGTGTGCAGTTCTACGCTGAGCTCATGGGCTGGGACATCAACGAGATCCCCATGGGCGAGGGCATGGGCAGCTATTACATGTTCCAGCAGGAGGGTCGTAACGTCGCTGCACTGAGCGGCATGATGCCGGACATGGAGGGCGTCCCGCCCGTCTGGAACAGTTACATCACCGTGGACGACGTCGACGCGCTGGAGCCGCGCATCGCGGAACTGGGCGGAAAAGTCGTCGCCGGCCCCTTTGACGTCTTCGACAGCGGTCGCATGCTCACCCTGCAGGGCCCCGACGAGGCCCATGTTTCCCTGTGGCAGCCCCGCAATCACATCGGTGCCGAACTGGTCAACACGCCCGGCGCGCCCTGCTGGAACGAGCTCTATACGAAGGATCCCGCGGTCTCGACGGCCTTCTACGGCGCGCTGCTGGGCTGGACCTTCATGCAGGACCCCAACACGCCCGCCTACCAGATGATCCTGAACAACGGCCGCATGAATGGCGGCATCCTCACCATGGACGCGGACATGTCCTCCTGGATGCCGCCGGTGTGGATGCCCTACTTCTCGGTGGCGGATATCGACGCCGCGGCGGAGCGCGTGACGGCGCTGGGCGGGAACGTGCAGATCGGCCCGCTGCCCGCCGGCGAGGTCGGCCAGTTTGTGCTGTTCAGCGATCCCCAGGGCGCGCATTGTTACGTCATCCAGCTGGCACAGCCGGAAGCCTGGATCGAACACCAGGCCTGACGCCGGCAATTGCCCCACGCCGTCCGGGCGATACAGCGCGGCAGCCGCGAACCATGTACGGGCGACAAATCCTGTCGCCCCACACCATGCGGGCGCTTGGGAGATGCGGGCGACTTGATAAGTCGCCCGTACAGTGATGCGTTTTGTGGATGCGGGCGGTTTGATAAATCGTACCTGTGGCATGCTTCGGGCCGGGGCCCTCGCTATCCCTGAGGGATGCTTCGAGCTGGCCGGGCGACTTGATAAGTCGTCCCGACGGGATGCTTCGGGCCGGGGCCCTCGCGGCCCCTACAGGGATTTATGATTGTTGTACGGGCGACATATCATGTCGCCCGCAGGATCATTAAATCGCCCGTCATGCGCGGAGCGCACTCTCGAAAGTATCCCAAAACCTGGAGGCAAACATGTTCACAGTCACCCGTTATCCACATGGCGCTTTCTGCTGGGCAGACCTGAGCACCCACGGCGGCAGCGACGCCCTGGACTTCTACACTCAACTGATGGGCTGGCAGTCCGTGACGCAGGACACGGTTTTCGGCACGAATTACACCACCTTCAGCCAGGACGGGCATACGGTCGCCGGCCTCGCCTGGCTGCCGCCGGAGATGAGCGAGATCCCCTCCGCCTGGAACAGCTACGTCAACGTCGATGACGTCGACGCGCTGATGGCGCCGGTGACGGAGAGCGGCGGCCAGATCATCCAGCCGCCCTTCGACGTCCCGGAGGGCGCGCGCATCGCCGTGATCAGGGATCCCGGCGGCGCGGCCCTTTGTCTCTTTCAGGCGCGCGGCAACGTCGGCGCCGGCCTGGTCAACACGCCCGGCTCGCTCTGCTGGAACGAGCTTTACACGGCCGATCCCGAAGCCTCAAAGGCCTTCTATGGCGCCCTGCTGGGCTGGGATTTCAAAGACTCACGGGACGGCAGTGACGATAAACCGGGCTATGTCTCGATCTACAATCGCGGACGCGCCAACGGCGGCATGCTGGTGATGGACGAGGGCATGGCCGCCAACGTGCCGCCCACGTGGGTGCCGTATTTCTCGGTCGCCGACGTCGCCGCGTCGGCGGAACGGGTGAAGTCGCCGGGCGGGAAGATCATCATGGGCCCGCAGGAAGAGGGCGGGGTCGGGCGCTGGCTGCTCTTCTTCGATCCCCAGGGCGCGTCCTGCTACGTTGTGCAACTTGACCGACCCGAGCCCTGGCTCGAACACCTTCCCTGATGGAAGGCCCCCTCACGTCCCGCAGCAGGGTTAAGGTCTTGTCAGGTGACTTCGGGCATGCCGTCATTTTTGTGACGGCTGCACTTTCGCGCGTGTGCAAAACGCAGTATAGTTCCCGCAACCGGCCTGGCACAAGCGACCAAAGAATTATGGGGGAATATGCTGAAATCAGGGACTGGTGGCGGATGACGGGCCAACAAGGAAGTTAGTCCCCAGGGAGGAACGTCATGAATAACGAAGCCTTAAGAAAGGGAATCGTCCCGGGCATCATCGCCGGGTACATCTTCCTCGCCTTCATCGGAGCGGGCATGGTGCCTGTCATGGACGCCGAAGGCGCCATGAGCGGCATGGAGATGGGCAACGGCATGCTGGAAATGGTCGGCGGCATGATTGGCGCCGACGCTTTCATCGGTTTCATTCTGCATATCATCATCAGCGCCATCGCCGGCGCGCTCTATACGGCGGTTTTCGTGGACAACGTCAACCTCGGCAGCGCCCTGGTGAACATTGTGGTCGGCGGCCTGATTTACGGCCTGATCTGGTGGATCGTCGGCGGCAACATCATCATGCCGGCCATCGCCGGTGGCGACGTGCTGCAACTGTCCATCGGCCCCAGCTTCTACGGCCACATCATCTTCGGTCATCTGCTGGCCTTCATCGTCATGCGCGACGCGCTGATGAGCGAGGAGTAGGGGCGACAAATCCTGTCGTCCGCCATACCGGTCGCCCGCCCTTGCGGCACACGCAGCGGCGGGCGATTTGATTAATCCCCCGTACACGTATTTCAGCTTGTTGTACGGGTAGCGAGAGCGCCAGCTCGGAGCATCCCGCAGGGGCGACATATCATGTCGCCCTGCACCATGTGGGCGCCGGGGTGATGCGGGCGATTTGATAAGTCGCCCGTACAGGCCACGTATCACGTCGCCCGCCGCAAATCAGCCTTTCACGGCCCCCAGTGTGAATCCCTGCACCAAGCGGTCCAGAAAGAGGTTGTAGACCAGCCCCACCGGAATGGCCACCAGCAGCGCCGAGGCCAGCAGGGGTTGCCAGAAAAAGACGTCGCCGCGAATCAGCTCGGTCGGCACGCCGGTGCTCAGCGTGCGCACCTCCGAGGCCGAGATGAAGACCAGCGAGTAGATGAACTCGTGCAGGGTCAGCGTGAAGGTGAAGACCACCACCGAAATGATCCCCGGCCGCGCCAGCGGCAGCACCACGCGCCAGAAGGCCTCGTAGCGGGTGAAGCCGTCGACCAGCGCCGCTTCCTCCAGTTCGGGTGGAATGGACTTGAAGAAGCCCATCAGCAGCCAGGTGCTGAAGGGCACCGAGATGCTGGGGTAGACCAGAATCAGCGAGAGCAGGTTGTCCCGCAAACCCAGCTGCACGATGATGCGAAAGAGCGGGATGAAGAGCAGCGTGGGCGGCACCAGGTAAACGATGAACATCAACATGCCGGCGCGCTCGCCCCAGCGTCCGGTCAGGCGCGCCAGCGACCAGGCGGCCGGCAGCGACAGCACCAGCGTGACGACCACGACGGCGATGCCGGTGACCGTGGAGTTGCGCACGAAGGAAAGATAGCGCGTGTCGTTGAAGAGGTTGTCGAGGTGCTCCAGCGTCGGCATGTCCTCGTAATCGAAGGGGCTGGCGCCGCGCTTGTAGAGGTCCTGGTCCGTCTGGAAGGTGACGACGCCCATCACCAGGAAGGGCGAGGCCGCCAGCAGGCAAAAGAACAACACCGCCGTCGTGTAGAGCGTCCCCCGCAGGACGCGCAGCAGGCGCGGGCCGCCGGCCGGAGTCGGGCTGGCTGTCAGGGTCGCCATCAGCGAATCTCCGCCCGGCTGGCCGTGCGCAGGAGCACGACCGCCACCAGCAGCAGCACCGGAAAGATGAAGAGCGAGACCGCCGCGCCCTGGGCCAGGTTGCCGCCGTCGATGCCCACCAGGAAGGAATACATGGGCAAGGTCAGCGTGTGGGTGATCGGCCCGCCGCGCGTCAGGATGTAGACCACCGTCAGATCGCCGAAGGTGAAAATGAAGCCGAAGAGCAGCGAGATCAGCATGATCGGCATGATCAGCGGCAGCTTCACCTGGAAGAGCGTGCGGAAATAGCGCGAGCCATCCACCTCCGCCTGGTCCAGCAAATCGGTGGGGATGGACGACAGGCCGGCCATCAGGATGACCGTCGCCAGCGGCGTCATGCGCCAGACGTGCACGAAAATGATGGAGGCCTTGGCCAGCAAGGGCTTGCCCAGCCAGATCAGGTTGTTGGACGGCCCCCAGACCGTGCCCGGGCCCAGCAGCGCGAGTTCGCGAAAAATGTAGTCGATCGGGCTGTACTTCGAATCGAACATCCACAGCCAGCCCACCACGGAGAGCGACAGCGGCGTGGCCCAGGGCAGAATGAGCAGCATCCGCGCGATCCACATGCCGATTCGCCCGCTGCGGCGCTGCGGCAGCGGCGCGGTCAGCAACTGCGCCAGAATGTTGGCCAGAATGATCGTGAAGATCTGGGCGACGACGGTGAAGGCGAAGGTGTTGACCAGCGCGTCGCGAAAGGCGGGCGTCTGCCACACGTTGGCAAAGTTGCGCAGACCGACGTAGTTGAAGGAAGCATCGCCGACGGTCGCCGTGCTCACGCTGAAAAGCAGCGCCGTGACGAAGGGCAGGCCCACCAGCAGCACAATGTAGAGGGTCGCTGGCGCCAGAAAGACGATTCCCATCAGACGGCTGTCATCGATCCAGCGGGACATGATCGCGTTCACGCCGCGACCCCTTCCTCCAGGCGCTCGCCGCTGGCGAGGTCGAAGAAGTGCAGCTGGTCCTGCGCGACGCCGAATTCGCAGAATGTGTCCAGCGGTATCTCGGTCGTCACGTTGCTGGGAAGGCGCGAGACGGTCAACTGCATCTCGCCGCGATAGTCCGCCAGGTGGCCGTAGAGCAGCCGGTCCGAGCCAAGGTTCTCCACGCGCGTGACGCGCCATGAGAAGGGCTCGTGGGCCGCGCCGGGCGGCAACTCCTCAAGTGGCAACAAATGTTCCGGCCGGAAGCCGCGCTGCACCTGGTCCGAAACCAGCTGCAGGTTCATCCCCGGCGAACCGAGGAAGGTGGCCACAAAGGTGTTTTGCGGCCGGTCATAGATGGCCTGGGGCGGGCCAACCTGTTGCACGAGGCCGTCACGCATCACCACGATGCGATCGCCCAGACCCATGGCCTCGATCTGGTCGTGGGTGACGAAGACGGTCGTGATTCCCAGCTTGCGCTGGAAGCCCTTCAGTTCGTCGCGCGCATAGGCGCGCAGCTTGGCGTCGAGGTTGGAGAGCGGCTCGTCGAGCAGGAGCACCTCCGGCTGCGAGACGATGGCGCGGGCGATCGCCACCCGTTGCCGCTCGCCGCCGCTGAGCTGCCGCGGCCGCCGGTCCAGCAAATGCTCGATCGAGACCATCTGCGCCGCCTGGTAGACGCGCTGCTCGCGCTCCGCGCGGTCGGGGCAGCGGCCCTGGGCCTTCAGCGGAAAGCCGATGTTGCCCGCCACCGACATGTGCGGATACAGGGCGTAGGACTGGAAGACCATCGCGATTCCGCGCTTGCGCGGCGGCAAGACCGTCACGTCGCGCGCGCCGATGTTGATCTGTCCTTCTTCGGGCTTCTCCAGGCCGGCGATGGTGCGCATCAGGGTCGTCTTGCCGCAGCCGGAAGGGCCCAGCACCACCAGAAACTCGCCCGAGTTAATGTGCAGGTCCACCCCGGCGACGGCCTGCACGTCACCAAAGCGCTTGACTATGCCTTTCAGGTTGACTTCGCTCATGCTGTATTCCTGTGCAAGACGATTGCCCGGCTGTCTGCGGACACGGTTATCAGGCGCAGGCTGCTGTTTCTGCGTGCGCCATTATAGTCGCGCCACCGTCGCGCCCGCCAGCAGGGGCGATCTGATACGTCGCCCATACAGAGGCGTTGCGTTTTGTGGATGCGGGCGATCTGGTAGATCGCCCCTACACCGGCTGTAGGGGCGACATATCATGTCGCCCACGGATACATCTTGTCGCCCGCGTGTATCAGGTGGCCGGTCAGCCGCCGCCGACCAGGCCCTTCGCGCGCCATGCGTCGAAGATCGCTTCAGCGCGCGCGTGGGCTTCGGCCACGGCCTGCTCCGCCGTCAATTCGCCCAACGCCACACGCGCCACCATGTTAACCAGATGGTTCTCGGCGAAGAACTGGGCCACCGCCGGGTTGGCCGGGCCAGGATGACCCACGTAGGCGGTCCACTCGCCGGCCCCCTTCAGCACGGCCAGCTTGTCCGCCGGTTGCGAGCCGAAGGGATCGTCCTCCAGCCAGGCGTCCAGTTGCGGCGCCGTAGCCGGATAACAGGGGAAACTGTAGAGTTCGGAATGGTAAACCGCGTCACCGTAGGCGCCGGCGTGGTCCAGCAGGAACTTTTTGGCCAGTTCCAGTTCGCGACCCTCGACGTAGCGCGGGATGACGTAGCCAATGACGCCATTGGTGCCGGCGTACGCGCCCTCCGGCCCCGACAGCGCCGG
>DAOUIB010000497.1:0-5412 GCA_034428275.1 Anaerolineae bacterium | reverse complement strand
GGCCTTGAACATGGCGCGGGCGCCGGCGCGGCTGACGCCCCCTACCAGCGTGCGACTGTTGCGGTTCAACGCGCGTCCATTGGCGGCGGGCAAATCGGCCATGGCGACCATCCTTTGCAAGGCGTATTCACAGGGCCGCCATTGTAGCGCAGGGTGGAGGAGCGCTCTATCCCGCCGGCCCTCACCCCAAACCCTTTCCCGTCCTGGGGGACGGGAGCCCTTCCCTGAGAAGGGCTCCCGCGACTGAGCGGGAAAAGGGGCTTTAAGGGACAAGAGGCGCTCTCATCACCTTCCCCGCTCCCTGAAGGGCTCCCGCGACTGGGCGGGAAAAGGGGGCCGGGGGGTGAGGGCCAACGATCACAATCCACGCCCGTTACCGGATCTCAGTTTGAGGAAACCCCGGCCTGCGGCGCCGCCTGACGTTCCCCGTTCAGCAGCAGGGGAATGGCCTGGTTCCAGGTGGCGTCGCCGTCCCTGTTCATGATCGGCTCGGCGGAGTACTGCGCCAAATAGACGCGGCGCATGCGGTCGGTCGTGTTGGGGCCGCTGCGATGGAAGGTACGGCTGCTGAAGACCACGACGCTGCCCGCCGGCACCAGCGCCGCGACGCCGGGATCATCGCCGCGGTAGCCGACCTTGTCGTTCGAGCCGTCCTCGACGCGATGATCGAAGAGATCGTCGGGCTGCATCCCGGCGCGCGCGTAGGGCAGCACGTACACGGTGCCGTTCTCGATCGTCATGTCGTCCAGCGCGCACCAGCAGGACAGATAGGGCCGGTGATAATGGCCGATGTAGCCGGAGTCCTGGTGCCAGGCGAACTTCATGCCGCGTTCCGCCGCCTTGACGACGTACTGTTCGTTGAAGAGGTAGACGTTTTCGCCCAGCGTGGCCCGCCCGACCTCCGCCATCAGGTCGCCGAAGAGAAAGTCGCTGATGGCGGCGCTGGTACGCCACTCGTTACTGATGAAGTAACGCTGGCGGTAGTGGCTGATGCCGTCGGTCGTGATGCCTTTGGCTTCCATTTTCGCGTCCCGCTCGGCCAGCAGACGACTGCATTCCTCGCGCAGGCCTTCCAGCACTGCCTCGGGCATCACGCGTTCGAGAATGAAGTAGCCCTCACGCCGGTATTGTTCGCGCTGCGCTTCTGTAACCAACATGGCTCCCTGTTGACCTCCCTGGCGGATGAAGCGATGTTCAGTTGCTCGCGGCGCCGGGCTGCGGCGCCGGCTGCCGCTCGCCCTTCAGCAGCAGCGGGATGGACTGATTCCATTCCCTGTTCACGATCGGCCCGGCGGAATACTGCGCCAGGTAGACGCGGCGCATGCGCTCGCTCGTGTTGGGGCCGCTGCGATGGAAAACGCGGCTGCTGAAGACCACCATGCTGCCGGCCGGCGCCAGCGCCGCCACGGCGGGGTCGTCGCCGTGGTTGCCGACCCTGTCGTTGGAACTGTCCTCGACGCGGTGCTCGAAGAGCTCGACCGTCATGTCATCCAGCACGCAGCAGCAGGAAAGGCGGGGCGGGCGACAGTGGCCGATGTCACGCGAGTCCCGGTGGCTGTCGAACGTAATGCCGCGCCCCGCCGCCGTGATGTCGTACTCTTCGTTGAAGAGGTAGACGTCCTCGCCCAGCGTGGCCCGCCCGACCTCCACCATCAGGTCGCTGAAGAGAAAGTCCCGAACGAGCGGATCGGGGAGCCACTCCCTGTCGGGGCTTTCATTCCTGCGATAGAAGTCGAGGCCGAACCCTGCGATGCCCCTGGCCTCCAACCGCCTTTGCCGCCTGGCCAGCAGGCGGCCGCACTCCCCGCGCAGACCCTCCAGCGCGGCCTCGGGAATCACGCTCTCGAGAATGAAATAGCCCTCGCGACGGTATTGCTCGCGTTGCGCTTCCGTGACGATCATGGCTGTTCAGTCTCCTGCACGTTGAAACAACTGTCGGACAGGAAAAATGATACCGGCAATTGTCAGGGGCGCGAGTTTCAGGCGGCCTCCGGGATGCGCATGTGGCGCAGGGGGGCGCAGGAGTCCCTGAGGGAAGGGCTCCCGCGACTGGGCGGGAAAGGGGGCCGTTTGACGCGCCCTCACCCTAAATCCCTCTCCCGAGGGAGAGGGACTTTAACGCATGTTTCTGCGCTGAGGGTCGCTCCCCCTCCCCAAAAGCCCGACCTGCCCCGGCAATAGCCCCTCTCCCTGAGGGAAGGGCTCCCGTGACTGGGCGGGAAAGGGGTCGGGGTGGTGAGGGCCAGCTTCAGGCGGCCTCCGGAACGCTCATGTGGCGCAGGGGGGCGCGGACGTGGCCCGGCCAGATGCGCAGCAAACCGAAGCAACTTCGCAGGGCCAGCCAGAGCAGGAGCGAGAGCCAGACCAGCAGGAAGGCCTGCGGCGCGGTGGTATCCGTCAGCAGCAACGCGGCCCCGGCGATCGTGGTGGAGACGATCATGCCGTTGCGCAGCCAGGCGTAGTCGCCCGTGCCCCAGTGAATGCCGTCGGTGACGAAGGCCAGCGCGGCCAGGGGCAGCGTCAACGCGGCGACCGGCCAGGCGGAGAGGAAGGCCGCCGTGGCCTCCGGCGGCACGAAGGCCTCCAGCACAAGAGACGTGGCCAGCAGGGAGATCAGACAAAGCGCCACGCCCGTCGCCAGGCCCTGCAAAATGGTGACGGCGGCGGCCCGGCGCGCATAACGCAGTTGCGCCGCGCCGAAGAAAAAGCCGACCAGGCTCTGGGCGCAGGTGCCGAAGGCGTCCGCCAGCCAGCTGCCGAAGAGCCACAGGGTGCGCATGGCCTGGTGGGCGGCGCCGGCCTCGGGGCCGATCTGGTTGGCGACGCGGGTGGAGAGCAGCAGGAAGACGGTCAGCAGGCCGCTGCGCACGACGAGGTCGCGGCCGGCCCGCAGCAGGACCTGGATGTCGTGGCGGTCCAGATGCCAGCAGAGGCCGGGTCGCCGCCGCAAATGCCGCAGCAGCATGGCCAGGCCCAGATACTGCGCGATGATGCTGGCCAGCGCCGCGCCGCTCACGCCCAGGGCCGGCAGCGGCCCGACGCCATAGATGAGCGGCAGGTCGAGCGCGATGTTGATCAGGTTCACCACCACGGCGATGCGCAGCGGCGTTCGCATGTCCTGCAGGCCGCGCAGCGCGCCGAAGCCGACCATCGTCAGCAGCACGGCCGGCGCGCCCAGCAGACGCAGCCGGATGTAGTCGACGGCCAGGTCGTGGACCTCGGGCGCCGCGCCCATGAAGCGCGCCAGCAGGTCCGGGCCGATCAAACCGGCCAGCAGCATCAGGGTGCCGGCGATGCCGGCCAGCAGCAGGCCCAGGCTTGCAATCTCGCGCGCGCGGAGCAGCTGGCCGCGCCCCAGGGCCTGCGCCACCTCGGTCATGGTGCTGATGCCGAGAAAGTAGAAGAGCCACAGCAGCAATGAGATGGCCGCGCCGCCCACGCCCAGGGCCGCCAGCGGCGGCGCCCCGAGACGCGCCACGAAGGCCGTATCGACCAGGCCGGTGAGCGGCTCGGCGATCTGCGAGATGACGACCGGCAGGGTGAGCGCGAGCACCGTGCGCCGGGGCCGGGTCAGAAAGGGATGTTGCGTCTCTGCGTTCACAGGCAGGCCGGGTGTTGACACTGGCGCGAGTTTTCAGCACTATCGCCCTTCTGTCAACAGCACCAATGCCGACAAGGGAGACCCCCATGGCCCTGCCTCCTCGCAATGAAGTCCCCGTTGAAGAGACCTGGAACGCGGAGAGCGTCTACGACTCGCCCCAGGCCTGGGATGCGGAGCGCGAGTCCCTCGCCGCGGCGCTGGAAGGCACGGCGACCTATCCCGGCACGCTGGGTCAGGGCACTGAGCAACTGGCCGCCTGGCTGGCGCTGAAAAACGAACTGGGGCGGCGCATCGAGAAGCTGGCCTTTTACGCCTTCATGTCGCAGGCGGTGGACACGGCGGACCAGGCTGCCGCCGCCATGGTCGGCCAGGTTGAAAGCCTTTACAGCCGTTTTCTGGCGGCCTGCTCCTTCGCCGAACCGGAGATCCTGGCCATCGGTGAGGAGCGTGTGGGGGCCATGGTCGCCGGGGAGCCCGCGCTGCAGGCCTGGGCCCACTGGCTCGACAATCTCTTCCGCAAGGCCGCCCACGTGCGCTCGACGGAGGTGGAGGAAGTGCTGGCGTTGACCAGCGAGCCCTTCGCCGCCATCGACACGACCGGCGAGGTGCTGTCCGGCGCCGACCTGCGTTTCGCCCCCGCCAGAAACAGCCAGGGCGAGGAGGTCGAGGTGGCCCAGGGCACGCTGCAGACCATCCTCGGCGAGGGCGACCGTGCGGCGCGGCGCAGCGCCTGGGAAAGCTACGCCGACGGCTACCTGTCGCTGAAACACACCTTCGCCAGCAACTACAACGCCGTCGTGCGCCGCGACGTCTTCAACGCCCGCGCGCGCCGCTACGGCTCCTCGCTGGAGGCCGCGCTCTTCCCCGACAACATCCCGCCCGCGGTCTTTCACAGCCTGATCGACACCTGTCGCCGCCACATCCCGACCTGGCAGCGTTACTGGGCCGTGCGCCGCCGCGCGCTGGGCGTCGAGATGCTGCACCCCTACGACATCTGGGCGCCGATCGCCAAAGACCTGCCGAAAATCCCCTGGGAGACGGCGGTGGACTGGATCGCGGAGGGCATGGCGCCGCTGGGCGAGGACTACGTGCGCGAGATGCGTCAGGGCTGCCTCGTGCAGCGCTGGGTGGACCGCGCGCCCAACCAGGGCAAGACCCAGGGGGCCTTCTCCTTCGGCGCCTACGACACGCACCCCTTCATCCTGATGAGCTACGACGACAGCCTCGGCGCGTTGAGCACCCTGGCCCACGAACTGGGGCACTCGATGCATTCGCTGCTGGCGCGGCGGCACCAGACCTTCCACGACAGCCAGTACACGATTTTCGTCGCCGAAGTGGCCTCCAACCTCAACCAGGCGCTGGTGCGCGATCACCTTTTCCGCAACAACGACGACCCGCAGTTCCAGATCGGCATCATCGAGGAGGCGATGGACAACCTGCATCGCTACTTCTTCATCATGCCGACCCTGGCGCGCTTCGAACTGGAGGCGCACGAACGCGCCGAACGCGGCCAGGCATTGACCGCCGACGACCTCAACGAACTGATGGCCGACCTCTTCAGCGAGGGCTACGGCGACGAGATGCACGTCGACCGCGAGCGGGTCGGCAGCACCTGGGCCCAGTTCCGCCACCTTTACATGAACTTCTACGTCTTCCAGTACGCGACCGGCATTTCGGCGGCGCACGCGCTTTCGCGCAAGCTGCTGGACGGCGAGGCCGGCGCGGCGGCGGCCGTGCCATCGAGCAGTTCTGTACAGTTCTGACCATCGGCAAACAACCAGGTCCGAATGCAGTTTGACTTGTTCATCTGT